>JAOTVA010000127.1 GCA_029863645.1 Gemmatimonadota bacterium | reverse complement strand
GGACGAACCCGAATAGTCGCTCTGCGGCGCCCGCCGGTGGGGCGAGACGCGTGGCGTCGTCCCACCGGCCCAGACACAGCGCGGTTGCCAGGGTCAGCTTCGCCCCCCGCGCCACTAGACGCTCGGCGGCGGCGACGTCGCCGTTGACGAGCGCGTCGTCCGGCGTCCCGTCGAGCGCGGCACCTGCGTCCACCAGCACGTCGATCAACTCGAGCTGGACGCCGCATGTCCGCGCAATCGGCGACCAGGCGACCAGGCGCAGCGCGTAGTCGAGCTGTTCCTGCAGACGCTCGGCGCGCGCCCGTTGCGCGGCCCGGATGATGGCGCGCGCCACGTGCGCGACGTTCGCGGGTAAGGTGCCTGTGCGCACCGGATCCTCGGCCACGAACCAGAGCAGGTAGGGCCGCTGGAAGAACCCGTCGAGCGCGTCGCCGACCGCGTCACTCAGCCAGGGGCCGGGCGCCTCGAGCCGCTCGTGGACCAGCGCGGGGTGCTCGGCCATGAGACGTTCCAGCGTAGGGACGTCGCCGGCATCGATGGCCGCGACCGCGTCGCGAAATGGTGAGTCGAGAGGGTCAGGAGTACCCGCCATGGCTCCTCACGCGATCACCGTCCGACTCCGGTGGATGAGGACTCGAGGGCGCCGGAACGCGGCCGGCATCCACACGGCTGCCGAGGGCCAGATCCGCGGCTCCCAAGGCCCTGGGGACGAGCGCGCGAACGGCAATACGGCGGAGCCGTCTACGGCGTCCGTCCGGCCGAATCGACCTGGGCCGCACGTGCCGCCGCTGAATCCGATGCCCGCAACGCGCCCCGCACGCCTCCCGCACCGGGGAGATTCGACTCTCCGATGACGCTGTCTCGCGCGCGCCGTGACTGGGCATTCTCGGGTTGCTCGGCGGGCTCGCTCGGACGAGCATCCAAGACCGAACGTGAGAACGAGCGCCACGACGAGTGTACGCACTGGCGGGATCCTTCGTGAGCGGTTCGACGTGGGTTGCCGGCCAAACGGTCCTGCATGTACGCTGCGTGGCGACCCGCCCACCAGACCGGGCGGACGCCCTGAAGAGCACGATCGCTCATGGCATGAGCGGGAGGGCCGCGACCAGCACGAGCCCGGCCAGACTCATTGCGCGTGTGGGGGGCGGCACCGATGCCGCACGCCGCTCGGGGCCAAACTCACGGTTCCCTCACGCACTGCTTGAGGTGTACGTCGAGCCGGCAGATGTGTTCGGAGAGCCACCGGTCCACGGTGTCGACGAGATTACGAGACTCGATGGGGTCGTAGCCGTTCAGCTCGTACCGCTGCCGGAATCCAGACAGGACCTCTACAAACCCCGTGTGGGCCTCCCTGTTTCGCCGAGCCACCGGGCACCGGTACTCCTCCATGCAGTGTTCCTCGAAGCCGAAGTGGCGACGGCAGTAGGCGTCCAGGATGTCGAGCAGGATGCCGTAGGTCCCTCCCTCCCCCTCGTCGAGGGACGCCCGAAAGTCGTCCGCCATCTTGAAGATCATCTTGTGCTGGTCGTCGAGGCGAGCGATGCCGGTCGCGTACTGTTCAGACCACCTCATCGTGGACTCCTTGAGCGTTCGCCGACAAGAACACCCACTGCCACCCGGCTTAAGCCATGGCCCTTCCTTGCCGCATCCACACGAATGTCGCTCTGAGGGCGTCTCCGAGCGAACGGCAGGCATGTGGGCGCTGAAGCAGCCATGCGGTCTCCGCAGCCTTCTCTCAGACCGGCGTGATGTTGCGGTTCGTGCGGAATACGTTCTCCGGATCCCATCGTGCCTTGACCTCGCCGAGCCGCTGGAGGCCCTTGCCGAGCGCCGCCGCGATGCGGTCGGGCCCTTCGTCCTGGGTCAAGAAGTTGATGTACGTGCCGCCGGTCGAGAACGCCTTCAGGTCGTTCCATGCCTCGCGCGCCCACGCGAGGTTTGCCGCGTCGTCGGTCGCCTGCTCCCACGCGCCGCCGATGTTGAGCACATAGCGCGCGTCGCGGTTGCCGACCGGGGAGTGCTCGTCCTCGAGCCGGTTCAGGGCCCCGTCGATCTGGAACAGGATCATCGCCGAGTGCGGGGAGCGGATCTTGGCGGCGCGGGCCATGAACCGCTCGCACAATGCGGGTTCGATGCGCGCCAAGTATTCGCTCTTCCAGTAGTAACGCCGGCCCTTGGGCTGCGTCGCGTCCAGCAGCGACTGAAGCTGCGCATACGGCCGGCGCACGAGCACGTCACCAATGGGTGAGCCGAACGCCTTGATGGCGGCGACGGCCCGCTCACCCTCCTCGGGCTTCCCGCTGTGGCAGGCGAGGATCGCCACGATCGGCTTTCCATGCATGTCCTTCGGCAGCCAAGGGGCCGGAGGCGCCGGACGCATGAACGTGACGAGCGTGAGCTCGGGCGGGGCCTTCTCGGCAAGCGTCGTGAACAGCTTGAGCACGTCGGGCGCCGCGCTCGCGGCCCAGGCAACGACCCCGCCGACGACCTCCGGGCCGACGGGGTGCAGCGTGTAGTCGATGCCGGTCACGACGCCGAAGTTGCCGCCCCCGCCCCGCAAACCCCAGAAGAGGTCCGGGTGCTCGGTGCTCGTTGCGCGGACCAGGCGTGCGTCGGCGGTGACCACGTCCATCCCAATCACGTTGTCCGTCGTCCACCCCCAGCGCCGGGTCAGGTAGCCGAATCCACCGCCCAGCGTGAGTCCGGCGACCCCGGTCAGCGAGACGAACCCGAGAACGGTGGCGAGACCGTGCACCTGCGTCTCGCGATCGACGTCGCCGAGCAGGCAACCGGCCTGCGCGTGCGCGACCTTGCGCTGCGTGTCCACCCAGACGCCGCGCATCAGCGATAGGTCGAGCATCAGCGCGCCGTCCGCCGTGGCCAGGCCCGCGATGTTGTGCCCTCCACCCTTGATGCAGAGGAGCAGCTGGTGTTCGCGCGCGAACTGCACGCACGCGATCACGTCGGCGGTACCGAGGCACCGCGCGACGAGCGCGGGCTTCCGATCGATCATGGCGTTCCAGACCGTACGGGATTCCTCGTATCCGGCATCCCCGGCCACGAGCAGCGGCCCCTTGAGACGCATCTTGAAACCGTCGAGCGCGGCCTGCGGCAAGTCGATCTCGCGCCCGTCCGTCGTGTTCGCCCTCATCGTCGGGTCCCTTCCAATCGGTCTCGTAGTCTGGAAATGTCTCGTGGTGTCATGCGGTTGAGTAAAGGTTAGTCTGGAGGTGGCGTGGGCGGCAGGGGAGGGGCGAGTCAGGCCGATGCGCGGCGGTGGCTCCGCTCGGCCGACCGCTTGACAATGCGCAACGTCCTGGCCCGGATCACGCTGCTGAAGGGACCAATGATCCTCCAGTAGCGTCTGAAGCGCCGACGGGACGATGCGTCGGCACACGACACCCGCGTCACCGTGCGCAGGCTGGAGGTTGTCGCCGACTCCGGTGTGATGTCGAAGGACCATATGGCCTTCGCAAAACCGGGTAGGTCGAGCTCGCGAAACGCGCTCGGCTCGAAGTCGCGGAGCCGTCCGGAGAGCGTCCAGAACTGCCCCACAAGTCCGAGGACGAACCCGCGCGGGGGCTCGTCGAGCAGGAGCTTGAAACGGATACGAGACAGTCCCTCGGCGTTCAGCGCCGACTTAGGCATGCCGCGGAGCCGGAACAGGAACCGAATGATCCAGGAGGAGGACATGTCGAGGCGCCGCGCCGCTGAGTAGACCGTCTCGGCGGGAGCGGCCACGTGGAGCCGGCGCCGACTCTCCATGTCGAAGTCGGGGAGTAACTCGTCGATGAACGGGACATCGCGCCCGAGCGTCACAGTCCTACCGCTCCCTTTGGATCCGTGACTGCTTGGGGGGCTCTTGCGCGAGCATCATGCCGACTCCGGGACCCGGAGGTCTACCCCCCGTGGTCGGGTCGCTCTGCGGAGTCGGAGGTAGAGCCAGACACCCGCGACACCGATGAAGGGCGAGCTCACCAAGCCCGGGAAGTACCCACCCGCGGCAATGGCCAAGACCCCGGGAAGGGCGAGAAGCAGTCGGCGCGCGACCTGTGCCGTCACTCGCGGAGGAAGGCTCGGACCGCGGGATTGAAGACGTCCGCCTCACACCACGGCGCCTGGTGTCCGCAGTCGTTGTCCAAGGCGAGCGTCGGTGCCTCCAGCAGGCGCGCGAACTCCAGCGCGGGACCCGGCGTCACAACATGGTCCGCGAGGCCAACCACGACGAAGAGCTTGGCGCGCACGCGGGACGCCGCTCGCTCCAGGGAGCCGTCGAACGGCGCAGCCACGTTGTGCGCGATCATGGCCCGCAGCTGACTGCTCAGATCATAGGCTCGTTCAACGGTCAGCGTGGCGGTCTCGAGCGAAGCCCGCGCTTGCGGAAGCGTATCGCGGGGCGACACACGAGCGTGGAAGTTCGGACCTCCCATCAGGAAGTACAGCCCGCGCCGAACCGCCGCTGGTGGCTGGCAGCGACAATCCAGGAACCACTGCAGAAGCCTCATGTCTGTCTCCCAGAGCACAACGTCGTAGACCGCAAGGCGGGGTGAGCCTACGATCGGGACGATCTTGTCCGCAAAGTCGGGATAGCTGACAGCCCACTCGAACGCCTGCATTCCCCCCATCGAGATGCCCACGACCGCCTTCAGACGGGAGACGCCCAGTCGCTCTCGCAGAAGTCGGTGCTGGTGACGAACCATGTCTCGAATCGTGATCCGTGGAAACGCCGGGCCGCTCTGCCCGGCCGTGTTCGAAGCTGACGAGGACACGCCATTCCCGAAGGCATCGACGATCACGACGAAGAACTGCGAGGTGTCGATCATCCCATCAGGGCCGAGCAGACCGAGGATCTCCTCACTCGTCCCGCCGAACCACGTGGGGAAGAGCACGACATTGGCGCCCTCGGCGTCCATCGTGCCGACCGATCGGTATCCGATCCGACAGGTCTGAATGACCTCACCGCTCTCCAGCTGGCACTCGCCCAGGTCGGCCATCTGCAGTTCCTGGCCGGTCAGGAAGGCGGGCACCACCAAGAGCACGACGGTGACCGAGACAAGATGGCGGAGCATGATCGGCCCTCCAGACTGTGAGTACCGCGGCATTCGGACCAGCCGCATATGCGCGTGCCGGGCGTTCTTCGTTGCTGCCCTTCGAAGCAACCGCCAGCTTGAGCGTGGACAGTATTGCTTCGAACGTGCCGAGGTTGTTCGGGTAGTGCTCGTCGAGGTTCAGGAGCTTGAAAAGGAATAGCACTTCTCCGTCGGAGACAGCAAAGATATCGAGATTCTTGCCGCCGCCCGTCGCAGCCGTGCCCTTGCCTCTGACCCGCAAGCCCTGACAGCCACCGATGCTGGCCGGCTCAGCGTGCGGCTTTTCGCGGACCGTGCGGCAGATTAGTGCTTCGGCCGCGAGTCGAAATGGGCGGATCGCGCTTCCGGAACGTACCCAGACAGCACCACAAACCTGTCAGACCGCAGGGTCAGGGAGCATCCATGGCAGGGCGGCACCTGTCACTGCACCGAGCAGCACACCTCCGAAGACCACGCCTGCGATCGTCAGGAACTGCCACCCCCCAGGGAGGAGCCCCAGGTCATCCAGTACGATGAGCCCTTCGGGAACCGCCCACCCGACCGCGCACGCCGCCACCCACCATCGCACTCGAGGTCGCGACGGTCGGAACAAGCGTTGCTGGAGGACGCCCACGAGCACGGCTCCACTCAGGACGCAGGCCCACAGGGACAGCGGCCAGCTCATGCCGAGGGCGGTGCCTACATCCCAGAGCAGAAAGGGCGTACCCATCCCGATGGTCGAGGCCAGCAACCACTGCCGTGCGGAGGTCACCCACGGCGCGATGACCCGGCTCTGCACGACGCCCACACCAGCTCCCATCCCCACCCCGACCATGAACTGAGCACCACCACCGATGAACTCCCAGGCCTCCGCAAGAACGACCACCAGGACGAAGCCGAGGAGCCATCCCAGGGTGTTCGCTCCGGCCCAACGGAGCAGGAGTCGGTTGTCGAGCGGACGAGCTTCGTTTCCCATGCGTCCGCTCACGCTACCCCCGGGCCGACCGCCCGCGATTGAGCCGCGGGCTCTGCCGGCGCGTTCCGTGCCGGCGTTCGGCTGTTCGTCGGAAAGCGGGTTCAGGCAACTCGGCGCCCACGGGCGAGGTCACAGCCTGACGCTGAGACGAGCCGGCAGCCAGCGCAGCCAGTAGTCGCCGCTCCCGTTCCCTCCCGCGATACGAATGACCTGCAGGTCCGTGCCGAGTCGCAGACGGCTGAGGCGGTATTCGAGGCCGGCTCCGGCGCTCGGGTACGCGGCGCCGAAATCGCCACCGGTCAGGGCCGCCACGCCGATCGGGCGGGCAACGAGCGCCACGCGCGGCACGACGTGCACCGCCACCTGCAGGTACGCGCCGACCCAAACGTCGAGAGCGTCCGAATCTTCGCTGGCGAGGGTGACGCCAAGGTGCTTGCCGCCCGTCACGCCGAGCCCCACCTCCCATGTCCGGGTGATCGACCGGGCGTAGCTGAACCCCAGGGTGAGGGGGGCGCCATGCAGCACGAAGTGGTTCGCACCGTCGATCGACCGATCCTGCGCTGCCGATGGCCTCGCGAGGATCAGTGTCAGGAGGCAGACGAACCTAAGCGGCCGCAAACCTGGCATAGCGGTGTCTCCAACTCGAGTGAGCCGCCGAACGGCCGCGCGCGGGCGCTCCGAGTGTCGGCCCGCGAGCCGCGCGTCTCGGTCGACATGCGCGCATTGCACGCCAAGCGGACAAGCGCAATATCCGTGGAAGCGCACGCGCTCGCCAGCGTCATGCGCGGGTCAGGCGGCCGCGGCCCTGCGACCGTCCACACCTGATCGCCTCCTCAACCTTGGTCCTCCCGACCGAACGTCACGGCAGTGATCGCATACACGATGCTGGCGCGGCCTGCGGCGTCGAACCTGGACCCCACACGAACCGCGCCGATCTTCTCGACGGCACGCTGCGAACGACGGTTCTGGGGTCCGACAAGAAAGACCACCTGGTCCACGAACCGAAACGCATGTCGCAACATGAGTCGCTTCATCTCGCCGTTGTACGTGCCGCCCCAGTGGGACCGGGCCAAGAACGTCCAGCCAATCTCGACTTCCCTGTGATCCTCGTCGTACCCGTGGAACCGTGAGGATCCAATGAGGCGGCCGTCCGCCGCGCCGACGGCGACCAACGCACCACCGGACTCCAGCGATTCCCGAAAGAAGCTGCGGAACTGATCCTCTTGAAAGCGATCCGGAGCGGGGTGTTGCTCCCAGATCAGGGGATCGGCGGCCACGGCGAAGAGAGCGTCGAAATCGTCGGCGCGCAGCGGTCGGAGTTCGACGAGGTCGCCCTTCAGCACCGGCCGGAAATCAAACGGCATTCCCATCAACCTCTGGAGGTGTGACCCCTCCCGTGCGCGGCCGCCGACCGCCGGAATCACGCGAGCCGCAAAGCGGCTGCGGCGGGGGGCGGTGCATCATCAATCGGCGGGCGGAGTTGTGAGGCTTCCGCAGGCTGCAATGCGGCACAGGCGTTGGGTTCGACCGTCCACATCGAGTTGGAGACACGCCATACCCCGCCGATCTCGAAGAAGTCGAAGACGTCGATGCTGCCATAGCTCGTCGTGCCGTCGATCCACTGGCTCGTTAGACGGGACGCTCGATGGAAACGGTCAATCGGTACCCGTAAGCCGTAGCCACTCGCCGTTGTACCAGTACCACACGAGCGACGCCTTCTCGATGAAAGCGTCATTGATGCCGTCGTGGTCCAGCGGCGGCGGCTCACGTCCCCCGTATCGCTCAAACTGGCGGCGTATGAAATGACCGTCGACGCCGCTGATGGCACGCGAAAACCCGATACGGCCGTTCCCGACGCCCTGCAGGAAGGCTCGGTCCGGCGCGGACGCGATCTCGGCGACTGAATCCGCCCGGCCCTCCCAATAGACGAGAATGGTCGATGTCCGATCCACCGAGCAAAGCACGGCCCAATCCGTGGTGGAGGCGTGTCGGAATCGCCCGCTGACGACATTCCGCGCGAGCGTGTCGCCCCAAAGCTGCGGAACCGTACAACCGCGGCGCTCTAGATCGAACCGAACCGGTGTCGGGAGCTCGTCAAACACCGCTGGTGACAGACGGCGAGTCTGACGATCGGCGTCAGCCCAATGGTCTTGCGCCTGGAGCGGCAGACTCACAAGCGATAGCGCTAGGAGTGTTCCATGAGCCAGGGTGAGTCGCGGCATCATACCTGGTCAGCACCGTTGGGCAACGAGTGCCTCCGATGTGACAGTGAACGCGACGACTTTCTGGTGGAAGCGAACGTCCCAGTCGGATTCCCGTACGAAGGGCAGCAAGTCGATGGGCCTGCAACCGCCAACCGCAGACGGTCGATGCGCCTGAACCCAGCTCAACACGCCGGCCACCGCCCGCGAGAGGGGGCCGACACCGGTCGACAGGCCGGCAAGGCACAACAATCCGCCCGGACGGAGCATGCGTCGGGCTTCTCGCAAGGTCGATCGGATGTCCTCCTCCGAGAGAAGGTCGAAGACGTAGTTGGAAAGGAAGCGATCGTACGAGCCCCCCGCCTCGCCGACGGGGGGGCCACCCTCGGTGAGGACTACCGCGGCGCGCGGGGAGTAGTGCGCGAGGCGCTGCTGTGCCAGATGGACCATCTGCGGGCTCACGTCTACCCCACGATACCGGCTCTCGGGCGGAAGGCACTCCCTGAGTAGGCGCAGCGCAAAGCGTCCGGTCCCGCAGCCAAACTCGAACACGGCCTCTGCCGATCCGAAGGCCCCGTGCCGCAGGAGCAACTCGGTGGCGCGGTCCTCGTAGAAGGCCTGAGAATCTTGCAGTGAACCGATTCGATCGTAGACTCGACGTGCCTCAAGGGGCGAGAGCATGGTCAGGTGCTCCAAGGCTTCCAGCAGCCGTCCAACGGTCAGCCCATGACCTGCGAGCGTCCGCGCTCGACTGGTCCGTGTGCGTGTTAGGCTGCACTCACACCCAAGTCTGGCAAGTCACGCACCCGCCAGAGGCCGAGCGCCTTGTCCGCGAAGGCCCCATGCTGTTCAGTACACTGTTCCCAGAACAGCTCCACTGGCGTGGGGAAGGAAAACGGTGGGATCTGGAGATTGATGGGTCGCCAATCGCCAGTCACGATGTCGCCGAATCCGGATTCTGCCGTGAATGTCGTCGTGAGCACATACTCGATGTTGCTGCTCCGGATATTGGCCAGTGCGGTCGCAATGTCGCGAAAGGACAGATGGACGAGACAATCACGACACAACAACAGATCGGCTGGCGGAAGCGGCGAACGAGTCAAGTCCAGCACCAAGAACCGTCGTTGGCGCGTGCCGTACCGCCGCGCCGCTTCGGCAACCAGTTCAGGCACGATGTCCCCTCCGGTGTAGCGAACACCCGGCAAGTTGACGCTCGCCATCCAATTGAAACTCCCACAGGGAACGTCAAGCAGCGTACGGACATCGTATCGCTGGCATAGCCCGGGAAGGGCAGCGACGACGCCTCTCGTCTGTGCGACGCTGGACCCGGGACCCGACGGGGTCTCGGCACCGCGCCACAGGTTGTGGTGGTAGGCGTACCGAAACGCCGACAGCGCCCCCGGTGGGCCATCTGCTGCTGCCGTCTTCGCGAAATGGTCTGGATCGAAGCCAACCAACTTCCGCCGATCAATCATCGAGTAATCCTGACGCTCTTGCGCGCCATCGGCTCGACAGTTGCGAGGTGCGATTCACGGCCTTCGAGCCTCCCCAACGGACTGACGTGGACGAAGTCAGGAGCCAGGGGTTGGCGAAGCCACTCCAGGTCCATCTT
>JAOTVA010000266.1 GCA_029863645.1 Gemmatimonadota bacterium | reverse complement strand
GCGCCAGTGCGCCCCGCAGCTGAAGACAACGTTAGATCCTATGAAGGGTGGTCAATAAGAAAAGCGAGTCGCTGTTGGTAAGCTCCTTCAACATGAACGACCAAACAAAGGAGGAGCCATGACAACCAAAGCGACCCGCCGTGGACAGTCTAGCCGAACCCGGCTGCACATCGCATTCGAGCTGTCGCTGAAGGAGTGGAAACTGGCCTTCAGCACCGGGCTGGCGGAAAAGCCGGTGCTGCTTTCGGTCAAAGCCGGCGACCTTGAGGCCGTGGAGCGTGCGATCCGTACGGTCAAACGACGACTCCGGCTGCCGGCCTCGACCCCTGTGGTCTCGTGTTACGAGGCTGGCCGTGACGGTTTCTGGCTGCACCGCTACCTGCTGTCGATCGGCATCGAGAACAGCATCGTCGATTCGGCCAGTATCGAAGTCAATCGTCGGATGCGGCGGGCCAAGTCCGATCGATTGGATGCGACCAAGCTGGTCACGATGCTGATCCGCTGGCTCGCCGGTGAGAAGAAGGTCTGGAGCGTGGCACGGGTTCCTTCGGCGACGGACGAGGATCGCCGGCACCTGCATCGCGAGCTTCGGACCCTGAAGCAGGACCGGACGCGGGTGATCAACCGGATCAAGGGCTACCTGGCGAATCAGGGGGTGCGTCTGACGCGAATGCGCAAGCTTACCGAACAGCTCGAGCAGATACGCCTATGGGACGGCAGCCGCCTCGGCGCCGCTCTTGTTCGGCGGCTGCGGCGAGAGTGTGAGCACTTCGAGTTTCTGCACGAGCAGATTCTCGCGATCGAGGCGGAGCGTCGGGCGCAGCTGGAGAAGTCCCGCCTGCGGAACGTCGAGAAGATCCGCCAGCTGATGACGCTACGAGCCCTGGGGGCGGGAAGCTCCTATGTGTTGGTCAACGAGTTTTTCGGCTGGCGGAAGTTCAAGAGCCGCAAACAGATCGGGGCGTTGTCGGGGTTGACGCCAACGAACTATCAGAGTGGTGATACCAGCCACGAGCAGGGAATCAGCAAAGCCGGCAACCGCCAGGTGCGGGCCGTGGCGATCCAGTTGGCCTGGGCCTGGCTGCGCTACCAGCCCCGAAGCCGCCTCAGCCACTGGTACGACCAACGCTTCGCCCGCGGCGGGAAACGAGCTCGCAAGGTAGGCATCGTCGCCCTGGCGCGCAAGCTGCTGATCGAGCTCTGGCGCTTTCTCGAATGGGGCGTCATTCCCGAGGGGGCCGAGCTGAAGGTCTGATCGTGTGAGGGTGGAACATCCCAGGTTACACTCAGAGAGAGGAGGTTAGCGGTCGAGGATTCGGAGCTGGTGGAAGCGCCCGGCATAGTCCGCCTGGTCTTGCTGAAAGGCCGCACGTTAGATGGGGCGTTTTCCTTCGGGCTTGCACCACTCGCCCAGCGGGCGAACAGAAGGGCTCTGGTAGTCGGCTGCGGGCCGGCACGGATAGAAGGTCGTCCGGGGCATTGCTCCCGGACTTCGAAAGCAAGCCGCCACTGCGAACGGGCCGTCGTGCGATAATCGTCGAAGGGGCTTGACAGCGATAGCCCTCATAGAAGACCGACTGGAACCGATGTCGAGATCGATACATTCCAATCTAAGTAAACGACTGTTGGAGAAACGCGGTTATCGGGACTGGGCCGAGATCGCGAAGAAACGGCGGATCAAGCGGGCGGTCCGCGAGCACAAGATCTCCGCTCTCCAGCCCGACGTTCCACCGGTTACCGCGGCTGCCATCCCGATATGCGTCCGAAACACACACCCTCGCCTCTACTTTGCTGCAAGCCGAGAGGATATGGTGCAGATCCTCGAACTGCTGCCCCCGGGCTCTCTGAACTGTTTGGCTAAGGTCGTGCTTCGGGCGGGGACGCGGTACGTGAATAGTCATGCTACCGAGGGCATACCTGATCCGTATCTCTATCGCAAGAGCGTTGAGTTGATGCCAGGTGTCTGGCTTCCAGTCATACGCGGTACATATTGTCTGGAGTCCAACTCGGTAGAGTTGTTCGGCTACGTCACAGCGCCCGATGCGCACCTGTCATCAGAGCACACTCTCGAACTGCGGTTCCAGATGCTCCGCACGCTGGTTCACGAAGTGGCCCATCACAACGACCGGACACAGCGCGTGGCCCGTGGCCGATGGCGAATGGACGATGAGGCCAAGTCCGAGCGCTACGCGAACCTTCTGACTC
>JAOTVA010000017.1 GCA_029863645.1 Gemmatimonadota bacterium | reverse complement strand
TCACATCAGGTGGAAAGAATGCGGACGTTCGGGATCTTCGTCATGGCCGTCGCGCTCGTTGCCGCATGCCAAAGCGACGTGAGCGCTCAGGCCACCGATGGACCACTCGCGGCGGTCGAGAAGCTCTTCCTGGGCATGCGCATGGCGAACGTCTCGATCGTGCGCGAGACGCTGGCTCCCGATGTCCGTATTGCAGCGGTTGCGGGCGTGGGTGGCTCCGCCCGCATCGAGGCGCAGGACATCGAAGGGTTCCTCCGAAGCATTGGCGTCTCGCAAGGGGCCTGGAACGAGCAGATCTACGACGTAGAGGTCCGCAGCGACGATACGATGGCCTCCGTTTGGGCGCCGTTCACATTCTATCTCAACGGGCGCCTGAGCCACTGCGGGGTCAACTCGATCGAGCTGCTTCAAGACGCAGAAGGCTGGAAGATCACGCAGATCTCCGATACGCGGCGCACAGCCGGGTGCCCGGATCCTCTGGGGGCCTGAGGGGCCATTTGGGCCATGCGGGACAACGACACCCGTCCGCCCCGTGTCCAATAGGCATGACAAACTTCCTGGACAAACTCCGCCCGGTCGCCCTGAACGCTTGGCGCATCGTCGTCGGCTTCACCTTCTTCACGCACGGTGGCCAAAAGATGTTCGGCTGGTTCGGCGGCAATGCCGTGCAGAGCTACGCCAGTATGATCGGCCTCGCGGGCATCCTCGAGTTCTTGGGGGGCCTACTCATCATCCTCGGCGTGCGGACGCGGTATGTGGCCTTCCTGCTTTCAGGGGAAATGGCCACCGCGTACTTCTACAGCCATGTCCGCCGAGGCGGGCTGTGGCCGTGGGACAACGGAGGGGAGTTGGCGGCGGTCTATTGCCTTACGTTCTTGGCGATGGCGGTCGTCGACGGTGGCGACTTCAGCATCGACGGACTCCTGAAGAAACGGTCGGCGGTCCGAATGCCATGAAGGCCGGTCTCGTATCAGCCCTATTCACCTTCCTCTTGATGTCGCCCGTACCCGCGAACGCACAGGCGATCATGCCCGAACCGGCGCCGCCTTCCCGACAGGCGCTGCAAGGCCGTCAGGTCGTGCTCGTTACCGGCTCTACGAGCGGGCTCGGCCGCGAGGTGGCTCTGGCCATGGCGGACCGGGGCGCGCACGTCATCGTGCACGGACGGAACCGTGAACGCGGTATGGAGGTCGTCGACGAGATCGTGGCGGGGGCCGGCACCGCCACGTTCTACGCCGCCGACTTCGCCTCGCTGGCCCAGGTCCGTGCGTTGGGCGAGGCGGTCCTCCGTGACTTCGACCACGTCGACGTCTTGGTCAACAACGCAGGAATCTGGCTGTCGGGGGACAACGAGCGCCACGAGAGTGAAGACGGGCTCGAACTGTCGTTCGCGGTGAACTATCTGGCGGGTTACTTGCTTACCGACATGCTTCTGCCGCTCATCCCGAGGACTGCTGGCTCGCGGATCGTGAACGTGGCGTCGGGCGCGCAGTCACCCATCGACTTCGACGATCCTATGATCCGGAACGGCTATAGCGGAGGGCGGAGCTACGGTCAGAGCAAGCTCGCTCAGATTCTGCACGCCTTCGACCTCGCCGAAGAGCTCGACGGGACCGGTATCAAGGTCAATGCCCTGCACCCTGCGACCCTCATGGACACGAACATGGTGCGGTCCGCGGGCGTACGGCCGCGCAGCTCCGTTGAGGACGGGCTCGAGGCGGTGCTGGACCTCATCGTTCCCGTAGACTTGGGGACTGGGGGCTACTACAACGGCACGCGCGAATCGCGGGCGAATGCCCAGGCGTACGACACGGCGGCACGGGCCTCGCTTCGTCGACTCAGCGACAATCTCGTCGGGCGTTAGCTGCTCCGGAAAGCACGTCAGAACACGGCAACTGTTGGGAGGTTAGTTTCGTGCAGTTTCGCACAAGTCGGCCGCGTGGCGGCAGTACCGAATTCCTGGGAGCAACATTGCTACAGTCCGGATGCCGGCCGCGAACGGGTTGGCTGGTGCTTGCGATGGCTATGGGCGCCCTAGGCGCGTTGGTCACCCCCAACTCGATTTCGGCCCAAACCAATGACCGCCCCCGCGTCTACCTGGACTGCCAGGGCGGCGGATGCGACTTCACCTACTTCCGCACCGAGATCCCTTGGGTCGTGTGGGTGAGAGACCAGGTCGACTCAGATGTCCACATCATTTTCACGCGGCAGGACACGGGGGCGGGCGGGCGCGAATACGTCATGGACTTCATTGGTCGGGGGCGATACTCGGCCTATTTGGGCCAGAATCTCTACCGGACGCTCCCGACCGACTCGCAGCGGGAGCAACTGGACGGTGTCGCGCTGATGATGAGCGTAGGCCTGGCGCACTTCGCGACCCAATCGGGGTTCCGCGACCTCATCCAAGTCACCGGTGTCGGCTCCATCGAAGAGGGTCTCCTGCCGGGGCAAGGCGTCCTTTCGCAGGAGGAAGCGGACGATCCGTGGAATCTCTGGGTGTTCAGGCTCAACGCGAACGGGAACTACAACAGCCAGTCGAGCAGGCGAGACTGGCGGGCCAACACGGGCTTCAGCGCTACACGCGTGTCGCCAACGTGGAAGCAGTCCTACCGCGCGAGCTACAACCCGAGTGGGCAGACGATCGAGTTCGACGATCGCCCCGACTTCGTGGACAGCCGCTTCAACTACAGTGTCAACTGGCGAGCGAGCTACGCGCTCGCGGAGCACTTCTCCGTCGGGTTCAGCGGCAACGTTGGACGCAATACGAGCGGGAACCAGGACATCTGGGGTCAGATGAACCCCGCGCTCGAGTACAGCTTCTTTCCCTACGAGGAGGCGACCCGCCGCGCGCTGACGGCCTTCTACGAGGTCGGTCCGGTCTACCGGCACTACTTCGAGGAGACCCTCCTCGGCAAGACTGAGGAGACGCGCGTCGAACAGGCACTCCGGATTTCGTTCGACCAGCGGCAGCCATGGGGAAGTGCCGGTGTCTTCATCCGCGCATCCCACTACATGCACGACCTCGGCACGAACAACATGTCCGTGAACGGCAACCTGAGCTTCCGCGTCGTGCGGGGATTGGACTTGAACATCGGAGGCTCGTTCTCGAGGGTACGCGACCAGTACTACCTGGCGGGTGGCGATCTCACGCCCGAGGAGCGCCTGCTTCGACTGCAGCAAGAGCAGACGGACTACGAGGCGCGCATCAATTTCGGTTTCGAGTACCAGTTCGGCTCGATCTACAACAACGTGGTGAACAACCGCTTCTAGCCCCTACGTCACGGAGGGTCGAGGATGAACACGGGCACACCGATCTCGCGACGGACCGCCTTGGAAGGGATGGGGGCCGCAGTCGCCCTCCCCTTTGTCGCGACAGGTGCCGAGGCGTCTCCGGCCCGCAGGGTCGAGGGCAAGGTCGCGCTCGTCACGGGATCCAGTCGCAACCTAGGCCGCGCGACGGTTCTCGAGCTCGCGCGTCGGGGCGCCGATGTGATTGTGAACGGTCGGTCCAACCGTGAGGAAGCGGAGGCCACGGCTGCCGAGGCAAGAAGCTTCGGTGTGCGAGCCATTCCCATTCTCGCCGATGTGGGGGACGAGCAGCAGGTGAACCGGTTGGTTGCGGAAGCGACTGAGCGGATGGGACGCATCGACATCTTGATCAACAACGCCGCGTATCGAGGTCAGAGCTCGCTCGTCGACATGACAACAGAGGAGTGGCGACAGTCGGCGGCCGTGAATTTCGACGGTCCATTCTTCTGCACGAGGGCCGTAGTGCCTGGCATGATCGCGAACCGCTACGGACGCATAGTCACCGTGTCGGGGCTGAATTCATTCCACGGCCGCCCCGGCTGGGCACACATTTGCGGCGCCAAGATGGGAGCGGTCGGCATGACTCGGGCGCTGGCGGCCGAGCTTGGCCAGTACAGCATCCTCGTGAACCACGTGGTGCCGGGTGCCTTCGTTGCCCATCCGGACCCAGAGAGCATCCCTGTGCCGAGGATAGGGTTGGCGGAGGAGTTGGCCAACGTCTATGCGTTCCTGTCGTCCGAGGACGCGAGCTACATCACGGGACAGACCTTCCACGTGAACGGCGGGGACATCCGCTACTAGGGCGTTCCGGCGAAAGCGGACTGCTGCTTCGAGACGGAGATTGTGCCGTTGACGTCGTTCTCGGACGAGCAGCTGGGCCTGGCCCTGCCATGTTCCGGCGATCGATAGGCGTCGGGCCCGGTCCCGCACGCGGAGGCGATCAGGACGAGGCCGGAAACGAAGCTCAGTCGGACGGCTTTTCAGCGAGACGTCATGGTGGCGTTCATCCTTGGTCGAACCCAAGCCGAATCAGTACCGCCCGCAGCTGGCCGACGCATGCGTCTACGAACGTGTCGGTGGCCAGGTCCGTCGGCGCGACTCGGTTCAGCGTGATGGACTCGTAGATCTCCGTCGCCGAGAGCCGTGTATGATCCCAAAACGAGACTTCCGCATGGATGCCGTACACCGCCGTTTCTGCACCCGGCGGGGTGTAGTCGATCGCGGCGCACTCGCCCAGCACATGGTTTTCCATGGGGTCGAACTCGTCGGCGCCCCACACGCGGCGAACGCCGGTTGCTCGGAGGTCGTTCAACACACGTAGGTCGAGGCGCCCCTGTTCGCCGCTTTGGGGCGAGCCGAACACGAGCTGAACAACCGCTCGATTCGTGGGTGCCAGCGCGAGCCATCCCCAGCCGCTCACGTCGTCACGCAGGACGAATTGCCCTTCCACCGACGCTGGCGCGAGCGCGAGCGCCGCGGCGACGAGTACTAGCGAACCGACTCGTACCATCACGACATCCCCACCTCTGAGAGTTGGGTGAAGCTACGGAAGTTGAGGCCGAGAGCACAGGTTGACGGATCGGTACGGTCTCGCGCGTATTATGTGTGGTCCATCGCACCCATGAAGCCTATGTCCGACGAGAAACGATACGGAGACGAGGAGGTCAAGGAGATCTTCGATTTGGCTTCCCGGCCTGGCCAGGTCGGCCGGTCGGAACCCGTCGATGGGTCCGGTCTCACGTTGGCCGAGCTGCAGGATGTGGGGCGGGAGGTGGGGCTCGAGCCCGCCCGCATCGCGGAGGCCGCGGCCGCACTAGAACGAAGACCCGCGGTGCTTCCCCAGAAGAGACTGCTGGGCCAGCCGATCTCCGTGGGCCGCGTGGTCGAGCTACCGAGGGCTCCGACAGATCACGAGTGGGACCTCCTGGTGGCGGAGCTGCGTGCGACGTTCGGCGCCAAGGGGAAGGTCACTTCGTCCGGTGGGCTGCGCGAGTGGTCGAACTCGAACCTGCATGCTTACATCGAGCCGACCGAGACTGGCTATCGCCTACGGCTGGGCACCACCAAGGGGACCGCGATCGCGCTGAGGAACGCCGGGACGATGGGGATCCTCTTCGCGGTGGCCCTCACCATTGTACTCGCCCTCGATGGCCGCATGGATGAGCTGGCCGGGCCTCTCTTCCTCGCCCTGGCCGGCGGCGCGGCGCTCGTCTCGAACTTGCTGACCCTGCCGCCCTGGGTTCGCGAGCGGGAGCGGCAGATGGACTACGTCGCCGGCCGGGCGACCGCGCTCCTCGCCGGTGAGCCTCGGTAGCGCGATGGCCGGGAAGGCGCTCGGATCCTAACTTCGGCCGATCCCATACCACCCGCCGTCCAGCCGATCGGCAGGAGAACCCGACATGCGCCCGACCTCCGTCCCTCTAACGCTCCTGCTCGGCCTTACGTTGGCAGCCTGTGCGGACGACCGCTCGGCGGTCGTCGGCGAGGCCGCAGATCCGACGGTCATCAGCGGCACTGTAGAGGGCCGGGACGGCCCCGAGGCCGGGGTCTGGGTCGTTGCGGAGACGAACGCATTGGCCACGGGTTTCGCCAAGATCGTCGTCACGGACGACCAGGGTCGCTTCGTGCTGCCCGAGCTCACCGAGGCCAGCTACGAAGTCTGGGTCCGCGGCTACGGTCTGGCGGACTCCGAGCCGATCGCTGCGGCGCCGGGGGACGAGCTCCGTCTGGTGGCCGCATATCCGGGGACCCCTCAGGAGGAAGCCTCAGTCTACCCGGGGAACTACTGGTACTCCCTGATGGAGGTGCCCGAAGCGAGCGAGTTCCCGGGCACTGGGGCCGAGGGCAACGGGATCGACCCGTCCATCCAGACACAAGCGGCGTGGATCGACGATCTCAAGCAGGGTTGCCAGCTTTGCCATCAGCTCGGGAACAAGGCAACGCGCGACATCTCGCATATCGAGGGCCGGTTCGCCTCGACGCTCGAGGCGTGGCAGCACCGTACGATGTTCGGGCAGCGGGGCGCGCAAATGAACGGTGTCCTGGCCGCCATGGGGGAGCGTGGCGCGCAGGAGTTCGCGGCCTGGACCGACAGGATCATCGACGGAGCAGTGCCGCCGGCTCCCCCCCGTCCGGCTGGAGTGGAGCGGAACGTCGTCCTGACGATGTGGGATTGGGGCCAAGCGAAGTCCTACGTGCACGACGAGGTCACGTCGGACAAGCGCAACCCTACCGTCAACGCGAACGGCCTCGCCTACGGAGTGTCGATGTCGGACGACAAGCTCCTGATCGTCGATCCCAACACGAACGAGGCTCGCGACCTCCGGGTCCCGGTACGCGATCCCGAGACGCCTTCGTACTTCCCGACCGACCCGGGCTTCCAGCCGTGGATGTACTGGGGGAACGAGATCGTGCTGGACGGCCCGGCCAACGTGCACAACCCGATGATGGATCAGGACGGGCGCGTCTGGCTCACCTCCAGAATCCGCGAGACGAGCAACAACCCCGCATGGTGCCGCGAGGGCTCGGCGAATCCGTACGCACAGTACTTCCCCCTGAACTCGAGCGGGCGCCAAGCGTCGGTCTACCACCCCGACACGGAGGACTTCACGCTCGTGGATACGTGCTTCGGGACGCATCACCTGCAGTTCGGGGAAGATGCCGACAACACGCTCTACTTCAGCGGCGACAACCGGGTGATCGGCTGGGTCCGAACCACCCCGCTTCTGGACGGGCCACGCGGTGCGGCGGTGCAGCAGATTCGAGACCAGGCTCGGGCCTTCCTCGCGCCTCGAGAGGAGGCCGCCCAAGGGTGGTGCCCGACGGTCATCGACACGAACGGCGACGGTCGTATCAGCCGCCCGTGGAACACGGGCTCGGCGAGCGATCCGGGCCGAGATACCCAGATGACAGGCTTCGCCTACGGCATCATCGAGAACCCCGTGGACCACTCGGTCTGGATCGCGAGGACGGGTGGTGTCCCCGGACGGATCTTCCGGTTGGAGCTCGGTGACAATCCGCCCACGACGTGCAAGACCGAAGTCTATGAACCGCCCTTCGGGACGGCGGATGTACCCATGGAGGACTGGGGCTTCGCGCCGCGCGGGATCGACATCACGCGGGACGGCGTCATCTGGACGGCGCTTTCCGGGAGCGGACACTACGCGAGCTTCGACCGGAGCAAGTGCACGGTATTGAACGGTCCGACGGCTACCGGGCAGCACTGCCCCGAGGGGTGGACGCTCTACCCGACCCCGGGACCCCAGATGAAGAACGTGGTCACGTCGGGGAGCGCGGACTACCACTACTACAACTGGGTCGACCAGTTCAACACGCTGGGCCTCGGCGAGAACGTCCCGATCGCGAACGGCTCCACGTCGGACGCACTCCTCGCGCTGGATCCCGATTCGGGTGAGTGGATCGTCCTGCGTGTGCCGTATCCCATGGGCTTCTACTCGAGGGGGCTCGATGGCCGCATCGACGATCCTGCCGCAGGCTGGAAGGGGAGGGCGGTATGGGCCGACTACGGCACCAACATCCCATGGCACATCGAGGGCGGACCGGGGACAATGAGCAAGATGGTCAAGTTCCAGGTGCGGCCTGACCCCTTGGCGTTCTAGGCATGCGACACACGCTCCTGAGCGCGGTGGCGCTCCTGGTGCTTGCGGCCCCCACGGTGGCGCAGCAGACGGCCAATCCGTACGACTCCGATCCCGCGGCCATGCGGGCGGGTCGCGCGCTCTTCGCGAACCGCTGTGCGGAATGTCACGGCGCGGACGCACGGGGCTTCAGCGGACCCGACCTGACCGTCCTCTGGGCGGAAGGCACGAGTGACGAGCGCGTCTTTCAGACGATCCGGTCCGGGGTGTCGGGAAGCATCATGCCCTCGAGTACCGCGCCGGACAACGAGATCTGGGCCATGGTCGCTTACGTGAAGAGCATCAGCACCGTGGCGGCGGCATTAGACGCGCCAGGCGATCCGGAGCGGGGGCAGGAGCTTGTTCAGGCCAGGTGTACTCGCTGCCACTATGTGGCCGGTGGCGGCGGCTACCTGGGCCCCGACCTGTCCCGCATCGGGGCGGTCCGGACGCGGGAGTCCTTGATGCGCTCCATCCGTGAGCCCGCGGCGAGCATTCAGCCTGGGTACCGCACTGTGACTCTGGTGACGCCTTCGGGTGATCGCATTCGCGGCGTCGCGAAGGGTGAGGACGCGTTCTCCGTACAGATCCTGGACACGCGTCAGCAGCTGCGCGGATACATGAAGTCGGACCTTGCCGAGGTCGTTCGTGAGCCAGTCTCGCTCATGCCCGAGTTCACGTCGGCCAGGCTCCCTGACGAGGATCTGAACGACATTGTCCGTTATCTAGGTACGCTCCGGGGGAATCGATGAGAAGAGCACGGACATCCGTGTGGGTAGCAACAGTCGTCGGGCTGGCGCTCGCCGGACCTGCACCGGTCACTGCCCAGGATGACGATGCCGGCGTCACGTACGACGACATCCTCGCCGGATTCGCCGACCCCACCCGGTGGCTCACCTATTCGGGTGACTACAGTGGCCAGCGGCACAGTCCCCTCACGCAGATCACGCCCGCGAACGCGCATCGACTCGCACCCGCCTGGACCTTCCAGACGGGCTTCGACACGCGTGGCAGGGGCTTCGAGACGACACCCTTGGTCCTCGACGGTGTGCTTTATGTGACGGGATCCAACAACTACGCCTGGGCCATCGACGCCCGCTCCGGCAGGCCGTTCTGGCAGTATCGTCGCCAACTCCCAGATGACCTGACGTACGGGGCGAGCGCCCCCGTGAACCGAGGCTTCGGCATCCTGGGCGACCGGCTCTTCATGGTCACGTTGGACGCCCACCTCCTCGCCCTCGATCGTGCGACCGGGAGCATCCTCTGGGATGTCGTGCTGGCTGACTACAAGGTCGGTTATGCGGCCACGCTCGCCCCGTTGGTCCTCGACGGTAAAGTCATAGTCGGCATCTCGGGCGGGGAGTACGCCACCCGGGGCTTCATCGACGCGTATGATCCGGAAACGGGCGAGCAGATCTGGCGCTTCTATACCATTCCGGGCCCCGGCGAGCCAGGCAGCGAGACGTGGCCCGACGATCCACTGACCTTGGCGCGTGGCGGTTCCGGGACCTGGATGAATGGCAGCTACGATCCGGAACTGGACCTCATCTACTGGGGGACTGGCAACCCGAACCCGGACTACAACGGTGACTCACGGCCGGGCGACAACCTCTACAGCAACTCGATCGTCGCGCTCGAGGCCGAGACTGGGGCGCTCCGTTGGCATTTCCAGTTTACGCCCCACGATCTGAATGACTGGGACTCGAACCACGTACCTGTGCTCGTCGACCTCGAGTGGGAGGGTGAGGAGCGCCAGGTCGTGATGCTCGCCAACCGCAACGGCTTCTTCTATGTCCTAGATAGAGAGACTGGCGAGCTGCTGCTCGGCGAGCCCTTCACAGGCACGACTTGGGCCAGGGAGCTCGACGCCGCGGGCCGCCCGATCATCTTGAACGATGGCAGTCAGGGGTGCCTGCCGGATCCGTGGGGCTCCACGAATTTCTATCCGCCGTCGTTCGATCCGAACCTGGAACTGTTCTTCGTCACGGCTCGGGAGACCTGCGCCACGTTCGTGAAGCAGGAGCCCGAGTACGTCCCCGGCCGGCAGTCGACCGGCGGCGTGATCTGGATCGACCAGGACCAAGGCTGGAGCGCACTGAGGGCGCTGGACCCGAGAAGCGGCGAACTCGAGTGGGAGTTCCGCTACCCGTCACCGACCTTTGCGGGCGTGATGTCGACGGCGTCGGGCCTCGTCTTCGCCGGGGACCACGAAGGCAACTTCATCGCTTTCGAAAGCGCGACGGGTAAGGACCTTTGGCACTATCAAACAGGTTCGCGCATCTGGGGCGCCGGGGCGATGACGTTCATGCTGGACGGGCGTCAGATGGTGTTGATTCCGTCGGGGTCTACACTGGTGGCCTTCGCGCTCCCGCTCGACTAGGTCCGTCCGACTAGAACAAGAAAACGGGCCGCACCCGAAAGGGATGCGGCCCGTTGTCGATAGGAATCTTCCCTAGTTGCTTGCTAGGTCCTGCGCCGCATTGGCGCAGCTCTGACTCCCGTCTTCCCACTCCCGGGCGAAGCGCCGAGCCCTGTCGTCGGCCGCGTGGGCCCGCTCGAGAATCTCTGGCGGAATCGGTCCGCCCGCGACGAGCCCCAGCGGCTCCGTCCTGGCGAAGTAGATGCGCGAGTTGCTCATCTCGTCGGTGGTAGCCGCACCGTAGGTCACGTCCACCGTGGGGTCAGGGTTGTACGCATTGCCAGCGGAGTTGTCGTAGTACCACGTGGTGATCATCGACGAACCGGCCGGAACGAGCAGCGGCTCGATGAGCTCGTACTGGAACTGCCAGTTGAAGTCATAATCGGGCACCCAGAGCAACGTCTCCCGGAACTGCGCCCCCGGACGCTGGAGCTCGATGCGGACCGCCGTGCCTCTGTAGTGGGCGTGCGGCCCCATCGACAGGAGATAGATGTCCTCGTCGAAGTGCGTCACGTTCTCCACAGGGTAGTACGGGTGGCCAGCCGGAATCACGAAGTCCGTGTAGGGCTGAAGCTCCGTCTCGACGACGTGGTCGATCCGTGTTCCATCCTCGTAGAACTGGACGCCGCCTCGGGTGTCGTCGACGTACTCGGTGCCGGGCTCCTTGTGGTAGTGCATGCTGATGCTCATGTACTGATCTGGGACCATCAGGACGCCCCAGCCCTCGGGGAAGACGAAGGGTCCGCGACCCGGCGTACCCACACCGAGTAAGCTCGACACCGTGTGGTGGACGATCGGGCCCGCGTTGATCTCGGTGCCGCGGATCCACCGGGGCTGACCGAGGTCACCCGAGATCACCTGCTGCGGCACCTGCGGCTGCCAGTCCTCGACCTGCTCACAAACGACGATCGGCTCATCGAAGCCGACGACGAGGTCCGGCATGCCCATCAACCAGACTCGGCCGTCTGGTGCGATGGTCGGTTGCTGCACAGCCGCCGCCGCGACGGTGGTGGCTGGCGGAGCTTCCGAGGGATCCCCCATCGGCGCGCCTGCCGCGGCCCACTCGATCAGAGCCTGCTTGTCCTCGTCGGCGAGGTAGCGCTCGTTCTTGAACAGCCCCTTGTGCTGGATGTCCGCGTCCCAGGGCGGCATGTAGTCGGCCTCGACAGCGCGGGCAATCGAGGTCGCGCGACGTCGGGCATCGTCATAAGTCGTCAACGCGAACGGAGCGATCATGCCCCCGACGCTGACCGGATTCTCGGTGTGACACGTGACGCAGTTGGTCTCGAGCACTCCTTTCACGGCGCCGTAGTACGTCGGAGCAGCCATGTCGGCGGCGCCGGCAGTGCCCCGAGCGGCCACCTGCGTGCTGCTTTGGGCAGCCACATCGGTCGAAAACGCCGTCGCAGCGAAGAGCGCGGTCAGGCCGAGCGTCCGGGCGAATCGCGAAAAGTTCATGCCGTACACCTCCAAGGCTGGTCTAACTGGAGTCCCGCAGCCTCAAGATATGTGGTCGGCAGCCTTGCGGACAGCATCGACAAGCCTGATCCTAATCTCGGCGTTGTATGTCGTCCCGACGGAGGATCCGATGAACAGCAGAACGCTGCTTGCGCTCTTCGCGATTTTTGCCCTTCTGCCAGTAGGTCTCGCCGCACAGTCGCACGACGGTGCCCTCGCGGACCACCAGCCGCACCTGTTCGCCGCGGCCGACTTCGACATCGATCCCGGGGCGGTCACGTACAGCAAGGATATCGCGCCGATCCTCCAGCGCAGCTGCCAAAACTGCCACTGGGCCGGCGGCGGCGCGCCGATGTCCCTCACGACCTATGGCGAGGTGCGTCGCTACGCGCAGCGCATCAAGGACCGCACGGCGATCCGCGACCGCATGGGTGCGATGCCGCCCTTCTTCGTTGAGAAGGACATCGGCATCCACGAGTTCACGAACGACTACTCGCTGAGTGATGAAGAGCTGGCGCTGATCCAGGCCTGGGCCGACAACGGAGCGCCCGAGGGCGATCCGGCCGACATGCCTCCGCCGCTCAACTTCGAGACGGACGGCAATTGGGTGCTCGGGGAGCCGGATCTGGTGGTGCTGTCGCCGGACGTCACGATGCCGGCCATCGGCCCGGACCGTTGGGGCGATATCGGTACGGTCCCGACCGGACTCACCGAGGATCGTTGGGTGAAGTCGGTCGAGATCCGAGAGGTCAACGACATCCCGGCCGACCTTGGCACCAGCACCGTGGGTGGTCGCTACATCTTCCACCACATGACGTACACGAGCGTCGGCCTGGATGAGAACGGCGACGCGGTTTCAGGGACGTCCACGAGCTGGCCGATCCACGAGGTCGGCCGCAACGCCGACATCTTCCCGGACCGAGCCGGCCGGCTCCTGGCAGCCAACTCGGCGCTCTCTCTCGCGAACTCCCACCTGCACTCGAACGGACGCGAAACGACCGGTCGCTTGGAATTCGGCTTCACGTTCTTCCCGGAAGGCTATGAGCCCGAGTACACCCGCCGTGGACCGCGGCTCGGCAACGGCATCGACATCGACGTCGCCGCCAATCGTGGCGAGCAGGAGTTCCACTCGTTCGTGACGCTCGAGGAGCACACGAAGATCATCGCGTTCGAGCCGCACCTGCACGCGCCCGGGTACCGCATGTGCATGGAGGCCATCTGGGGTCACAACCAGTTCACGCTGAACTGCGTCGGATACGACCACAACTGGGTGAAGCAGTACATCTACGAGGACGACGCGGCGCCACTTCTTCCGAAGGGCACGATCCTCCACATCATCGGCTTCCTCGACACCTCCGAAGACAACGCAAACGTCGCGGATGCCCGGAATTGGGCCGGTGGTGGGCGCCGGTCGGTCTCGAACATGTTCATCGACCTCGGCTACTCGGTGGTCCTCACGGAAGAGCAGTTCCAGACGGAGATGGCGGAACGACGTGCGAAAATGACGGACCGCAATGACTTCGATGTCGGTTGTCCGCTGTGCTGGGCGCCCACCATCATGACCGCCGGCGACGACGATCAGGACACCCAGGCGGCGCGGGAACAGCAATAATGCGGACAGGACCTCGTGGGCTCAGGCCCGCTTTGCTCGCGGGGCTCTGCCTCGCGCTGACGGTGGCGGCGCCGATCGAGGGCCAGACACGGTTCATGAACCTGTCCGGGCAGACGGTCACACCGGCTTACGAGGGCTGGTGGCCGAACGACAACGGGACGTATTCACTCTTCTACGGCTATATGAACTCCAATTGGGAAGAGGAGTTCGTGATCCCGGTCGGCCCCAACAACTACTTCGCGTTCACTTCGCCGCGGGGCCTCGACGACACATCGCTGGATGCGTTCGACCGCTCGACCGCGGACCAGGGTCAGCCGACGCACTTCTACCCGCGGCGAAATCCCTTCCTGTTCACGATCGAGGTCCCGGGGGACTTCGGCGAGCAGGAGCTCGTCTGGACGCTGAAGACCAAGGGACAGACCATCCGGGCGTACGGGACGCTCGCGCCGGACTATCGGATCGATCCTCAGGTGATCTCTACGGAAGTCGGCGGAGACTACGGAAGCCTGAACGACGCGCTGCGGACGAATATTCCGCCCGTGATCGAGATCGAGGGGAGCATGCACCGCACCGTCCGGGTCGGGGAACCGCTCCGGCTGGTCGTGCATGCGGAAGATCCCGATAACCTGCCGCGCAGGCGTGAGCGCGGTGGCATGCCTACGACGCTGGAGCAGCTCTACAACCCGCCCTCGTCGATCGTGGCGATCAGCGGACCCGGGCTCAGGTTCTCGTGGTCTGTCTATCGAGGTGATGCCGAGGAAGTCACGTTCGATCCGGTCCAGATGAAGACTTGGACCGACACGCGGGTGTATGCCAATTCTGCGTGGTCGCCGCCGTGGTTCATACCGGAGCCGCCACCGAACAACCGTTGGATCTCGGAAGTGACCTTCGACGAGCCGGGCGAGTACACGCTGCGCGCGGTGGCCAGTGACGGTTCGATCTTCACGTACGAGAACCTGGTCGTGACGGTGACGCCGCTCGTTAATTAGTCTCTGTTTGCCAGGAGGGCCGATCCATGAGGAAGACGCTGCTAACAACGCCTTGGATCGGGACATGCCTAGCTGCCGCTGCGGCTATGCTCTTCGTTGCAGGACCGGCTGCCGCCCAGTCGATGGCCACGGCCGCGCCTACCTACTCGAAGGACATCGCGCCGATCGTCCAGGACGTGTGCATGCGCTGCCACGTCGAAGGCGGCCTTGGGCCCTTCTTGCTCACGAACTACCAGGAAGTGCGGCGGTACGCCCAGCGCATCCGCCAAAGTGTCCTGCAACGGTCGATGCCTCCTTGGCACCTCGACCCGACGATCGGGATCCAGGCGTTCAACAACGACATTTCGCTGAGCCGAGAGGAGGTCGACGCCGTTATCGCGTGGGTGGACGCCGGCGCCCCTGAGGGCGACCGGGCGGACCTCCCTCCACTCCCCGAGGCGCGCTGGACGTGGGGAGAGAGTTGGGAGCTCGAATCCCGACTCGGGCCGCCCGATGTGTTGGTGAACTCCGGCCCGATCCCCATTCCGGCCGAGGGGCAGGACGTCTGGCCTGACGTAACGCTGCCCTGGCAGGCGCTCGACGAGACCCGGTACCTGCGGGCGGCCGAGATCCGGAACACGGTTTCCGGCCGCCGCGCCCTACATCACAACAACGTCCGGCTGAACCTCGAAGGGCAGCCGTCGGGCCGCATGGTCGGAGCCGGCGCGAGCAAGACGTACGACCTGTTCGCAGAGGACACCGGGATCCGACTCGATGCGGGCCCCGGTCAGCTCAACTGGGGACTGCACTACGCGCTCTACGGCGAGGCTTTCGTCGACACCGTCGAAGTGGCGCTCTGGTTCTATCCGAAGGACGAGCCACCTCTGTACGAATCGACCGTCGAATACCACCACCTCATCGACCAGTACACGCCGGGTGAGCCGCGCGGGCGCGACATCTTGATTCCGCCGCACGGTACCCAGACGATGACGCGCGTGGTCGTCCTCGATGAGCCGATCATGATCAACAGCATTCGGCCGCACATGCATCTGCACGGCGTGGGCCAGTCCGTCGAGGTGATCTGGCCCGTGCGGGAGCGGGATTACCTGGGACACACCGCGAGCCCGGGAGAAATGCTGAGCTCGGTCAACAACTACGACCACAACTGGCAGACCTCGTACAGCTACCAGGAGCAGGCGCGCCCCCTTCTGCCCAAGGGCACGGCGCTCATGTTCAGGACGCATTTCGACAACACCGCGAATAACCCACTGGCCGTCGATCCGGACCAGTGGGTCGCCTTCGGCGCGCGCAGCGTGGACGGCATGTCCCACATGCACACGGCGATTTCCTACCTCAGCCAGGAGCAGTACGAGACGCTCCTCCAGGAGCGCATCAAGATCGCTCAGGAGGAGCTGACCAAGCCGGAGGAGGAGCGGCTGGAGGTGTTCCTCCCGCTCGAGGGCCGGCGACAGCTGGACCGGCGCCCGGCGCTCGACTGAGACGGCACCCATCATGGCCTACACGCGGCTAGCGGCCGCGACGTCTGTGCTTGTGCTCCTCCTTGCGTCCAACCCTGTCGAAGCCCAGCGCATTCCTGGGTGGGGAAGGGTGGCTCCGGCGGGTGGGCATCAAAACGACCCTCAGCTTCTGCGTCCTGATGGCGGTCCGGTCATCCCGATGTTCGAGGGCTGGTACGACAACCCCGACGGTACGCGCCAGCTTTGCTTCGGATACTTCAATACGAACACCGAAGAGGTCATCGACATCCCGACGGGCAGCGACAACTTCGTCGAGCCCGCGGAGTTCAACGGCTTACAGCCGACGCGCTTCCTACCGGTACCTCCCGGAGGACGTAGGCACTACTGCGTCATGAGCGTCACGGTGCCGGCAGACTGGGGTGACCGTGACGTCGTCTGGACCCTCGTGGACCGCTACGGACAGGACTACTCGGCGCCGGGCAGAACGCGCCACGAGATGTACCATTTGGAGGAGCGGCAGCAGGATTCGCGGCAGAGCGCGGCTCCCCGGGTTCGCTTGGACCGGTCTGGCGCGGTCGCGATGGGCAGGACGCCGCTGGTCGCCGGACCCTACCAGGCCCGGGTGGGCGTGCCGCTCCCGCTTGCCGCGGAAGTACGGCGAGACAATCCCTACTCGGACGCCGACCGCATGCCGATCGGGTTCCGCTGGAACAAGCAGCAGGGGCCCGGTGACGTCTCGTTCCGGCCCGATGCATCTCTGCGAGCGGCTGGCACGCGCACGATCGTCGACGCCGAGGGATGGAACACGTCGCCGACCGCGTGGGCGCAGGCACAGACGGAGGCCACGTTCTCCGAGCCGGGTGACTACACGCTCCTCCTGCAGGCGTACAACGATCCCGGGCGGAGCCTGGAGCCGAGCGACCTCGAGTTCTTCTGCTGCTGGACGAACGTGGTGGTCGAGGTCAGCGTCGGGCGCTGAGCCCCCGAAAGAACCGCGGCGGGCCTAGCTCTAGTGGTCCTGCTGCTGCATGTGCTCCCCGATCAGGTCGCGTCCGAAGTCGCCCTCGAAGTCACGCCAGGCCGAGTGGACGTGATTCGGATCACGCTGCGTGTGGTCGAACTCGATGAGGAAGCTCGGACCCTGTACGCGGAAGTAGGAGACCTCACCGCGTAGCGTCCCACCTGCCCACGCGAACGTGATGTTCTCCGTGCCGCCTTGTTCGATCTTCGCCATGCGCAACGCGGCGATGTCGGGAGACATCACGGAGGCGTATGCATCCACGATGTCCATGAGGAGCTCGCGCTGGACCGGCTCAAGGGCGGTGGCCGCGATTCCCGCCGGCGACAACGGCTCGACCTTCGGCGCCAGATTGGTCTGCCCGCGCACCGGACCGGCGAGGATGTTCGTCGGCGCTTCCTCGGCGAAGATGGCTACACGCCGCTGCGCCGGCGTCAGCGAACCGAGAAGCGCCCGGCCCGCGTCTTCTTGCGCCTTGAGTGGCCGCATGCCCCGTCTCGGACCCGAGGGCACTTCCGATGGGCTCGCCGACAGAAACGTCGGCGCGCTGACGGTGACGTTCCCGTTCACAATAGTGTAGTGCAGCGAGAGATGGTGTCCCTCCCACCGCCATCCCCACGACCCGCTGTTCGATGGCGATCCGAAGACCGTGACGTAGTACGCCTCACCGTCGCGCGCGAACTGCCTGTCGGGGCCCTCCAGCATCTCCAAGAGGCCCTCGGCCTCCATGATTTCTCCAACCGTCATGTATCCGCGCTGGCTCAGACCGGACCGGAGCAGGTTGCGCGCGGCCGCCTTCTGCGCAGCGCTCATCTCCTTGATGGTGACGCCTCTGCGCTCGAAGGTCTCGGGCGGGATGAAGTGCGTGTACAGACGCTCTTCGTCGTTGTCGAAGGCGAAGGTCGCGCGTGCGCGTTGCTCCGCCGTCAGCGAAGCCAGGAACTGATTCGCGCTGTTGACCATGAGCGGGACGTCTCGTCGGGCGTCGCTCGTCCAGCCGAGCCCGCCGACCACAACGAGAACGAGTGCCACCAGAATCCCACCGATCGTCGACCGCTTCATGGAGAACTCTTCCTTTCGAGGGCGTCAGGCACAGTAGACGCGGTGCTTTCGGTCGGCAAGCCGACCTCGAAGAGGAGCTCCAGGAACGAGCGGAACTGCCGGACGTGCGTCACCATGACGCTGGGGTCGGACAGCGTCCGGCCGAAGATGAAGGCGCCTTGGAGAACTCCATACGCCATGTCCGCGAGCACGTACGGGTCGGTGTCGGGCAGCTTTGCGGGATGCCGTTCAAGCGCTGCTTCCAGCTTGCCTCCTAGGGTCCGCCGCCACAGCTCGATGGATCCGATGATCAGGGCGTCGGTGCGCTCGTCGAAGAGCCCGGCCTCGTACGAGTAAGAGGCGAAGAGGCAGCCCGCCTCACCGGCGCCGGTCTCTCGGAAGACCTCCTCGAGTAGCCCCAAAAAGATCAGAGCGTGCTGAAGCGGATCGGATGCGAGCGACTCGGCCCTCGCCATGAGGTCGTTAACGAGGCCGCGGTCCTCCTCGGCGTACCGCTCGATCACTGCTCGGGCGAGGTCGTCCTTCGAGGGAAAGTGGTAAAAGAACGTTCCACGACTGATGCCAGCAGCTTCTTGGATCGCATCGACGGACGTCGCCGCGAAACCGCGCTCCAGCACCTGCGCCTGCGCGGCGTCCATGATTCGTTGTTTCGTCTTCGCACCGTCGCGTGGCATCGCGTTCCCGTTGAGAAAGATCAACGTAAGTGTACTAGATAGTCGGAATCAGGGGAAATCGTTCACTGGGCACGCGGGAGCGCTTGACCCGCCTCAGTCTTAGTAATATACTGACCAGTCAGTTTAACATAAATCTTACCAGATCGTGGAGGGAAACGATCATGACTGCCCAGTTCCCCGCGGCCGTTCGGCTTCCTGCGTTCGCGCTCCTTCTCGTGTTGGCTGCCCCGCTCACTAGTGAGGCACAGCAAGTGCCGATCTACGACGATCTCGGCGACTACCAGTATCCCGTTTCGACGTCCGTGCCGTTGGCGCAGCAGTATTTCGACCAGGGCCTCCGCCTCTACTACGCATTCAACCATGCAGAAGCGATTCGTTCCTTCGGCGCGGCGCAGCGGTTGGACCCAGACTGTGCGATGTGCTGGTGGGGTGAGGCGATCGCGTGGGGTCCGAACATCAACCTGCCGATGGACTCGGCCTCGGGCGTGGCAGCCTACGCCGCGGTCCAGCGGGCGCTTGCCGCCCGCCCACACGCGTCCGACCGAGAACGTGCGCTGATCGACGCGCTGGCGACCCGGTACGTATCAGTGCCGCCGGCGGACCGCGCTCCGCTCGACCAGGACTACGCCGACGCCATGGAGGCCGTGAACCTGGTGTATCCCGGCGACCACCAGGTCGCCACGCTCTACGCCGAGTCCCTCATGGATCTGCGGCCCTGGGACTACTGGACCGAGTCGGGTCAGCCCCAGCCGGGTATTGCCGATGCGCTGGCCACGCTGGAGACCGTGCTCGAGCGGGACCCGCTCCATCCCGGTGCGTGTCATTTCTTCATCCACGCGGTGGAGAAGGTGTACCCCGAGAGGGCGGTCCCCTGCGCGGAGGGCCTGGCAGCGCTGATGCCAGGTGCAGGCCATATCGTCCACATGCCCGGGCACATCTACATCCGGGTGGGGCGCTACCTCGAGGCCGTGCAAGCCAACGAGCACGCAGTCCATGCGGACGAGACCTACATCCGCGACCAGCAGCCGGGGATGGGCATGTATACCGCCGGCTACTATCCGCATAACTACGACTTCCTCGCGTTCGCCTCGATGATGATCGGGCGCAGCGAAGGCGCGGTATCCGCCGCTGAGAACGTGACTCGGCTTCTCCCCGAGGAGCTCTTCGGGGCACCGGGCATGGACTTCCTCCAGCATTGGACCGTCCGTCCACTGCAGCTGCGCGTGCGTTTCGCTCGGTGGGGCGAGATCCTCTCGACACCGGAGCCGCGGGCGACCTTTCCGCATGCCCGAGCAATTTGGCACTATGCCCGGGGCCGCGCGTTCGCCGCGGGTGGCGACGTCCCAAGCGCGCAACGCGAGCTCGCCCGACTTCGCGCGATCGCGAGAGACCCGGGTCTCGATGGGTTGAGGATGGAGTTCAATGCTTCTGCGGAGTTGCTTGCCGTGGCTGAGCGGGTGTTGACGGGTTGGACCGAAGCAGCCGGCGGACGTTGGGACAGCGCGGTCCAAGCGCTTCACGACGCCGTCGGGCTGGAGGATGCGCTCCTGTACGGTGAACCACCGGAGTGGACGGTTCCGACACGCCAGGACCTAGGCGCCGTGCTTCTCGCCGCCGGGAGGGCCGCCGAGGCCGAGCGAGCCTTCCGCGAGGATCTCACCAACTTCCCGGAGAACGGATGGTCGCTTCGGGGTCTTTCGCTGGCGTTACGCGAGCAGGGGCGTGCGGCGGATGCCGACGTTGCCGAGCGAGACTTTCGCCGCGTGTGGGCTACCGCCGATGTCGCACCACCGGCGTTCGCGGCACGCTGATGTCCGGAGGGTAGGGGGCCGCCCGGCCCCCTACCTCACCCGCATGTACTTCTGCAGGCGGCGTGGGCTCGGCTCTCCCCCGTAGAGGTTCCCGTCGACGTCGACCGCCACGAACTCGGCCCCGTTCCCCGCCGTCGAACGCGGGTCTCCCCACTGGTAGACGATGAACTCGCTCACCCACCCCGTCTGCGCGTCTCCGATGCGGATCCCCATCTCCCAACCGGGATTCTGTACGTCGTCGGACTCGGAGTCCGCGACGAGGATGCGCCCGTTGCGGTCGAAGGCGATGCCGCTCGGTCTACCGAACTGGGTCCACGTCGTCAGGTGCGTGCCCGCTTGATCGAAGATCTGGATGCGGTTGTTGCTGCGATCGCCGACGAAGACGCGCCCGTTCGCGTCGATGTCGATGGCGTGCAGGGCACGAAACTCGCTGGGCGCATACCCCGTCTTGCCCCACTCCATGATGTAGCGCCCGTCATTGGTGAACTTCACCACGCGGTTGTTGCCGACGTTGTTGTGCCCGTCCGCGATGAACACGTCACCGTTGTCCGCCACGGCCACGTCGGCAGGAGAAGTGAAGCCGGTGCGCCCGCCCCCCTCTCGCCCTGGGGTACCGAGCCGCAGAAGGACCTCACCCGTCGGGCTGAACTTGATGACCTGGTGTCCGCGCGTGTCCCCGGCGGGGATCCGTGCGGTGCCGACGGCGTCGGTGACCCACACGTTGCCGTTCCCATCGACGTCGATGCCGTGGGGCCAAATGAAGAGACCGCTGCCAAAGCTCTCCACCACGCGCCCGTCCGGGGCGAATTTGATGATCGGGTCCAGGTCGGAGTCCAAACATTCCCACCCGAACTGATCGCCCGGAGCGTCGCAGCGGATCACGGCCCATATGTGCCGACCGTCCGGGTCCACCGTGACCTTGCCGACTGCGCCCATCTCCCTGCCGCCGGGCAGCTGGGCCCAGTCGTCCACCAGCCTGTACGGGCTTGGGCCGGACTGCGCGGCGAGCGCATCGGCCACAGCGAAGAGGCTCAGGGCCAGGCAGAAGCAGACCCACCGGATCGAGTTCGCTTCGGGTCGCCGGATCGACATATAGACCTCTCTCGTCACAGGATCGCTACGGGACGCCAACCGTACGGCCCCAGTGTCCCGACCGGCAAGTTCTCACCAATTACTGCGGGACCGTGCGGTGGAGCCTTAGAGGCCCCAGATTGTACTACCGGAACTCACAGGAGATGTGACTTATGGATCGGGATTTCGGAAGGACGAAAATCGCCGCCGTGCTTGGGGCGATGCTGGGCCTAGCGGCGCTGGTGACCTTCGGTATGTCCGAAGGGAACGCTGCGCAGCAAAGCAATTTCATGGGCGGTGCTCCCGAAGTCCTCGATATCGGGGACGTGAGGACGCTACGCCTGCGGTTCCCTGCGGGTGTCCGCTCGAATTGGCACACCCACAGCGACGGGCAGCTCCTCATGCTGGAGACCGGGCGGGGTCTGACCCAGGTGCGCGGCCAGGCACTCCTCGAGATTCGGCCTGGCGAGCCCTGGTGGACCGCGGCGGGCGTGGAGCATTGGCACGGCGCGCATCCGGACGAGGCGTCAGTCCAGTGGACGATCTACGAAGGCGCGGTCGCGTGGATGGACCCGGTCACGGACGCACAGTACACGGCACGCTCTCGCAGGTGAGATCCGGAGTGCGGTGCCGCTGCGCGGTGCCGTTGTCCGTGACGCTTGCAGCGTCCGCCGTACTTTGCGCGGGCGCGTCGGCACAAACCGGCGCGCCCGACATCACTTGGATTCCCGAGCGCCCCCGCGAGGGTGAGCTCTTCGTCGTGCGGGTCACCCCGGCCACCGACGATCCGGTGGTTCTCATCGCGGGACAGGCGCGGACTGAGCCCCTTCACTTCGAGCGGGACCCGTCGGGCAGCTTCGCTAGCCTCGCCGCCGTGCCGTTGGGCGAGCGGTCCGAGTTCTGGGTGTCGCTGACGCTCGTCTACGCGGATGGGAGTGAACGTCAGGTCAACGAGCGCGTTCCCGTCCTGGCCGGGACATACAACCATCGCGAGCTGAGGGTGTCTCCGGCTCTCGGGTCACCACCTAACGCAGCCCAGAGGGAGCGGCGCGCGCGCGAGTCCGCGATGGCCGCCGAAGTGTCAACGAGTGCGCATCGAACGCCCAGGATGTGGACGAGCGCCGTCATGCTGCCGAGGGACGACCGCGTCACATCAAGCTTCGGTGACGGACGGGTCTTCAACGGACAGGTCTCGAGTCGCCATACCGGCCTCGACTTGGACGGTGATACGGGGGACACCGTCGTCGCGGCCACGCGAGGTGTCGTGGCGATCACCGGGCAGTTCGAGCTCGCCGGCAACAACGTGTACATCAATCACGGGGCTGGTCTCGTTAGCGCGTACTTCCACCTCAGCGAGCAGCTGGTCTCAGTGGGCGACACGGTGGAGGTCGGGACGCCGATCGGCCGGGTGGGAGCCACCGGACGGGTTACCGGCCCGCATCTGCACTGGGTCGTCCGCTACGGCCACACGAGTGTGGACCCGCGCAGCCTTCTCGCCGCGAGCGCCGAAGTGCCCTCTCCTCAGTAGGTACGGGTCAGCGAATCTCCGCCCGCACGTATCCAGCGGGCAGCGCGCCGTGCGGGTCTGGACGGATGCTGAGGTAGGTCACGTGATCGGGAATCGAGAGCCAGGAGTGCAGTGTTCCGGCAGGGATCACCACGATGTCTCCTTCGGCGATCTCCCGCACCGTACCCCCGACCGCTTGGGCGGAGAACGTGGGGCCTACGACGTCGCCACCGGCTGAGGGCTGGGTCGCGTTGGTCATCTCGCTCGACGTCAGAAGCGTACCCCAGCCAGAGAGCATCACGTACACCTCCGAGATTACGGTGTGAATGATGCCCGTGTGTTCTCCGTCGGTGTCGTGCGCATCGGTCCGGTGAAGGATGCCCACGGCCACGTTTCCGGCTCCGATGTCGACGACCTTCAACTGCCTGTCGATCGACTGGCCGATCATGCCGTACAGGACCTGCTCTACCTGCTCCCTCAGGATGTCTTCGGCGGTGTCCTGGGCCGTGACCGGTGACGGGAAGGCGGCCGTGAGGGCGGCGAGTAGGATTGCGTGGTGCACGCGCATGATGAGTCTCCGAGTACGGTACCGGGAACGAAGTCTGAAAGAGGTGCAGGCCCGCCGAGGGTACCCTTCGGAGTGGCAGCCAGCAACCTAGGATGGTCAAGCGGCTGGGTCGGCCTCGAGCCATGCCACCACGGGATCGATTTGGTCTGGTTCCAGCAACGGCGGGTGGTGCCCGCAACCGGCAAACTCGATGATCTCGGAGCCTGGCCCCCGTGTTGTCATCTGGGCGGCGGTGTCGGCCAAGAGGAGGTCTGAAGCCGCTCCCCGCAGCACGAGCACCCGACTGCGTACGGCATCCCAAAGCTTCCACAGGTCTGCGTTGCGACCAGACGTCTCGACGAAGCGAATCGCGATAGCTGGGTCGTAGTGAAGTCGGTAGCCTGAACCGTCCGGGCGCGTGCTCCGCTCGGCCATCTCCCTCCACTGACTGTCTGTGAGGGCGCCAAAGGGAGAGCGGATAAGGCGCACGTAGGCCTCCGCCGCGTCCAGGTCGGAGAATATCGGGTCCGTGCCCAAGTCCCCGGCCAACCTCTGCAGCGCCTCAGTCGGAATGAAGGGTCCGATATCGTTCAGGACCAAGGCACGGATCCGTGTCTGCTCATGGGCGGCCAGCGTTAAACCGATCAACCCGCCTAGCGACGTCCCGATCCAGTCCACTTCGGCTGCGCCGAGATGTTCGACGAGCGCGGCCATATCAGCTGCGTACTGACGGAGCTCGTATCCGCGAGGATCTGCCAGGCGGTCGCTGTCGCCCCTGCCCACCAGGTCGGGACAGATCAAGCGCCAGCCGGCCGGGGCCAAGCTCTCGGCGAGGGCGTCGAAGTCACGAGCGCAGCCGGTCAGCCCATGGACGCACACCGCGGTCCGCGGCGCATCCGGTGGGCCCCACTCGAGGTACGCGACGCGGTGGGGCCCATCAGGTGTGTACCCGAGCACGAACCCTTCGCGAGCGGTGACGCCGATCGGGCTACCGGCGACGGAGGAGGTTCAGGTCCCGACCGTCGAGATCGCCCGGCGCGGGTATGCCGGCCAGTCGCGCCATGGTGGGCGCCACATCGACCGTCGCGACGCGCTCGGTCGACGTCCCCGCGGGTATTCCGCCGCCCAGGAAGATGAGCGGCACATGGCGGTCGTAGTAGTACGGCGAGCCGTGCGTCGCGGGCGCGGCGCCCCACAGAAGGCGCTGCGGCCGGTAGCGAGCGTAGATGCCTGCGCGATTTTCCAGATCCACAATGCGTGTTCGGGAGTGGGAGTTCGCATACAGGACCGCGAACGAATCCGCCCGCTGCCCGCTCTCGATCGCGTCGAAGGTATACGTCGCTTCGATGAAAGGCAGGCGGACGACGGCCGCGCTCGTGGCGTCTTGAGCGCCGAAGCCTGGTGCATTCCCGCCGGCGCCAGCGATGGCTTCCAACAACTCCGCGCGATCCTCACGGGTGAGCCGGGCCGCGTCGCCGCCGGCTGCCACCAGCTCTTCCGGGATCTCGAGTACGCCGTGGTCGGCCGAGACCGCCAGTACCCACCGGCCGGCTCCCACCGCCTCATCCAGATACGTCAGGAACCGCCCTAGCTCTGCATCCAGGCGCAGCAAGTTGTCCAACTGCTCGCGGCTCCCCGGGCCATAGTAGTGGCCGACGAGGTCCGTTTGGGACAGCGACACGCCGAGGTAGTCCGGGCTGTCGCGGCCACCGAGGGAGAGCGTGCGCACGGCTTCTGCGGCCAAGGCCAGCACGGCGGCATCGGGGAAGGGGGTGTAAGTGTATCGCCAACTGTTGACCTCGCCCGGATCATCCATGTCGACGAGTTCGCCTGCCAAGTGCGGGAAGGCGGTGTGCACCCGGTCCTGCTCGTACTGCGATGTGTCCGGGCGCGTGAGGCTTCGGGCGTCCGCCGGCACCGTGCTCTCCCACACCGTCTGCGAATAGAGCGCCGGCATGCGGGTCGCGTTGAAGTCGCGCACCCATGACGGTAGTTCGGAGCGGTAGAAGTCCGACGTGACGAACCCGTCGGAGCGCTCCACGAGCCAGTACACGTCCCCAACGGTCTGCGCGGCCAGGCCGATCGCCCCGCGGTCCTTTCGCGAGATCGACACGACCCGTGTGTCAGGATCTCGTGCGACCATCCAGTCGGGAAGACCCGACCTGGCGATGTTCCGCGGGCTCCGGCCAGGGAGGTCCGGATATCCCACGATGGGTCGAGCCAGGTCTTCGAAGCAGTACTCGCTCCGCCACGCGTCACCGATGCGAACGTTCCACTGGTTCCCGACGATGGTGTGCCGGGTCGGATACACGCCCGTGGACAGCGTCGTGTGGCCGGGTGCAGTCTCGGTGCCCGAATGATCGTGCGTGGCGTTCACGAACTTGTAGCCACCATCCGTAAGGCGGCGGAGTCCACCCGTGAACAGCGCGTCGTAGCGGTCGAGGAGATCGGGCGTGAGCTGATCGACGACCATCATGACGACGAGTGCAGGCCCGTCGTTCGTCGACGCCTGGGGAGCCGATCGGCAGCCACCGAGGAGCGCCGCGGCGACGAGCAGTAGGAACGTGCTCGCGGCGCCCCCGCGCGTCAGCGCCACCGCACTCCCGACTTGACGCTAGACCGAACGAGGGCGCCGCCGCCAGACACGACTGCTCCGTAGACGTTGCCCAACGCGTCGACCGCTACGCCTTCCGGATTGGAGCCCTCCGGATAGGCCGCGACCTCGCCGAGGATGAGATAGTCGGCTACGCCGTCCCCGAGGCTGCCGACGCGAATGCCGGTGATCCAGCCTGGATTCCGCGTCTCGTCGAATTGCGACTCCGAGTCCGCGACGTAGATGATATCGTCGTCGGCGATGTAGATGCCGCTGGGACGGCTGAACTGTTTCAACTCGCCGACGTAGGTGCCGTTCAACTCGAAGATCTGGAGCCGGTTGTTGCCCCGGTCACCGACGATGAGCCGGTTCTGCGAGTCGATGTCCACGGCGTGGGGTGTCTTCATCTGCCCGGGGCCGGAGCCCCAGCCGCCCCAATGGGTGAGGTAGTTCCCGTGCCGGTCGAACTTCACGATGCGTGCCACCGTCTCCGGTCCCGCCGTGTCGTTCTGGCCGCTGTGACCATCGCCGACGTAGATGTTGCCTGCGAGGTCGGTGACGACGTCGCACGGGGTCTCGAGAAGGTGATTCGTGCCGTCACCCGCCACGCCCGGCTGCCCCAGCGTCATCAGGACCTCGCCCTGCGGGCTGAACTTGATGACGACGTGGCCGCGTCCGTCCCGGCCCTGAGCGTCGGTCACCCACACGTTGCCTTCGCGGTCGACATGCAGGCCGTGAGGGAAGAGCAGCAAGCCGCCGCCGAAGCTGGTCACGACCCGCCCGGTCGGATCGAACTTGAGGATGGGGTCCAGGTCGGAGTCTGCGCAGGAGTTGCCGCCGCAGCGATCGATGGCCCAGAGGTGCACCCCGTCCGGATCGATGTCTACGCCGGCGGTCGAGCCCCATTCGCGCCCATCCGGGAGCTGGGCCCACCCGTCGACGCTCTCGTACGGATTGGGTAAGTCGTTGAGGGGGGACGACATCTGGGCCTCGAGGGCCCCAGCCGGGCCCATGAGGGCCGCCACCGCACCCACCAAGACCATCGAGCCGAGAACATTGCGCGCCATCATTGCACTCCTCCTTTCAACAGCCAGCCACGTCGCGAGCACCGAGATCGGTCACGGGAGGAGGTTAGGTCTGGCTTCTGGCAGTGGCAACTGGCCTCCCACCGCGCGACCCGTCCGCCCTTGTCGTCTCAGTCCAAGGCCCGTAGCGTACACGATTGTGGCTTCGGCCCTCGCGAGGCCCCGTACCCTGGAGAGACAGGAATTATGCAGAACGAGACGAGCCGGCGGTTCCGGCAGCTATTGGCGGTTGCGCTGGGAGTAGTGATCAGCGCCCCCACCGTGCTGACGGCGCAGGGCCCTGGGACTGAGAATGGTCAGTGGACGTATCTGGGCGGCGACGCGTGGCACACGCGTTACACGACCGCGGACGAGATCACGGCCGACAACTTCGATGAGCTGACCATGCTGTGGCGCTTCAACGCCGCCAGCTTCGGTCCCAGCACACCGAGGGCCACGCCTACGTACGTAGACGGGAAGATGATCACGGTGACCGGCGAGCGCCGGCACGTCATCGCGCTCAACCCGGACAACGGCGAGCTCATCTGGAGCTTCACCGAGCCCAACACGCATCGGCACGAGTACTCCATGCGGAAGGGCTACGGTAAGGGCGTCGGTTATGCCGAGGTGCCAGGGCGAGGCGGCGTGGTGTTCATCACGACGCCGGGCTTCTTCCTGCATGCCCTGGATGCCGACACGGGCCAGCCGCTCGAGAACTGGGGTGAGGCGATTCCTCTGCCGGGCTTCCCCGAGTCGGGCAGCGTCGACCTCGTCGCCGACCTGATTGAGGGTTGGGGTCCGTGGGAGGACGCGAATCAGACCTACGATCCTGATCAGGGCATCCCGTTGGAGCTGGGCTACATCACGGCCTCGTCGCCGCCCATCGTGGTCAACGGCACGGTCATCGTGAACAACTCGGCCGAGCAGGGCTACCTGCAGACGCGCATCGAGAACGTGCCGGGCGACATCCTGGCCTACGATGCCGCGACGGGCGACTTCAAGTGGAAGTTCCACGTGATTCCGAGGCCAGGCGAGTTCGGTCACGACACGTGGGAGAACGATGCCTGGGAGTGGACAGGTGACGTTTCGTCCTGGGCGCCCATGGCTTCAGATCCGGAGCTCGGCCTCGTCTACGTCGTGACCAACGGCGTAACGATCGACTACTACGGCGGGCACCACCCGGGGGACAACCTCTTCAGCACGAGCGTCATCGCGCTGGATTCGGACACGGGTGAGCGTCGCTGGCACTACCAGTTCGTGCATCACGACATCTGGAACTACGACACGCCGACGGCTCCGGTCCTCATGGACGTGAACGTCGACGGCCGTGAAGTGAAGGGTCTTTTCCAGGCGACAAAGCAGGTCTTCTTGTACGCGCTGGACCGCGAGACCGGTGAGCCGATCTGGCCCATCGAGGAGCGGGCCGTACCGCAGTCTCAGGTGCCGGGCGAGCGTCTTGCGCCGACGCAGCCCTTCCCGACGAGGCCGGCCCCGTACGACCTCCAGGGTCGTCAGCCGGAGCATCTGATCGACTACACGCCGGAGATTCGTGAGCGGGCATTCCAGCTGGCCGACGAGGCTGGCGTCTGGTCCGCGCTCTTCGAGCCCATCCGCACGATGGACGATCCTCGCGGACCCACCTGGATGTGCCCCGGCGACGGCGGCGGGTCCAACATTCCAGGTCCCACGGCGGGCGACCCCGTGAATGGCATCATCTTCGTGACGTCGTCGAGCAATTGCTCGCCCAATACGGTCATGCCGGCGATCGAATCGCCGTTGGATGGGCCGACGCAGTCCGGTACTACGTACTCCGAGTGGTCCGCTGGACAGGGCGGACCCCGGGCTCGGTTCCCGACCTTGGATGGCCTGGACATTTGGAAGGGCCCCGCCGGTCGCATCACGGCGATCGACATGAACACCGGTGACCACCTGTGGGTGATTCCTTACGGGGAAGCGCCGCAGGCCGAGCAGGACCTCATCCGGAACCACCCCCTCTTGCAGGGTGTGCCGAATGTCATGGTCGACAGGGGTCGGGGCGGTCTTGCTCCGATGACGGCGACGCCGAACCTGCTGCTCTACGCCGGTCAGACGGCCGACAACCAGGCGACCCTCTTCGCCATCGACAAGATGACCGGTGAGCGAGTGGGCCAGGTGGAGATTCCCGGCCTGAGCCGCTACGGCATGTCGAGCTGGGAGCACAATGGACACCAGTACATCATCGTCCAGCTCCAGGATGGCTTGGCGGCGTTCGGACTGCCGGCGGCCATGCCGCAGGCGGGCGACGCGCACTAAGAAGCACCGCAGCACAGCACGCAGCCCCGGAGTCGCTAGAGCGGCTCCGGGGCTGTTTCTTTGCCCGTGTGTGGGGCCTTGTCGGGGGCGCTGCTGGCCCGTAGCCTACCGAACCGCGTCGCGGCGACGGCTTCGACGGCGGTAGTCGAACCACCCGGGAGGGGCAGAACGATGAAGAACCAGAAGCGGTACCGCCGTCTAGCCTCGTGCGCATGGCTCGCCCTTGGCGTGTTTGTCGTGGCGCCGTGGACGCTCGTGGCACAGGGTCCAGGGACGGAGAGCGGTCTGTGGACGTACCTCGGAGGCGATGCCTGGCACACGAGGTATACGCCGGCCAACGAGATCACCAGGGACAACTTCGAAGAGATGACGCTGCTGTGGCGCTTCAACGCCGCGAGCTTCGGTCCCAGCACGCCCCGCGCGACGCCGTCCTATGTCGACGGCAAGCTGATCACCGTGACGGGCGATCGCAGGCACGTCATCGCCCTGAACCCGGACAACGGCGAGCTGATCTGGAGTTTCACCGAGCCCAACACCCATCGCCACGACTACTCGATGCGAAAGGGCTACGGGAAGGGTGTGGCCTTTGCCGAGGTCCCCGGTCGCGGCGGCGTGGTCTTCATCACATCTCCGGGATTCTTCCTCCATGCGCTGGACGCTGACACGGGCCAGCCGCTCGAGGATTGGGGTGAGGCGGTCCCGGTCGAGGGCTTCCCCGAGTCCGGCGCGATCGACCTGGTCGCCGACCTGATCGAGGGTTGGGGCCCGTGGGAGAATTGGGATGAGCCGTACGACGCCTATCAAGGCATTCCGCTGGAGCTCGGATACATCACGGCCTCGTCCCCTCCAATCGTAGTGAACGGGACGGTCGTCGTGGGTAACTCCGCCGAGCAGGGGTACAACCAGACGAGGATCGAGATGGTGCCGGGCGACATCCTGGCCTACGACGCTGCCACAGGCGCCTACAAGTGGAGATTCAACGTCATTCCACGGCCCGGTGAATTCGGGCACGAGACGTGGGAGAACGATGCCTGGGAATGGACGGGCGACGTGTCTTCGTGGGCACCGATGTCCGCCGATCCCGAGCTGGGGCTCGTCTACATCGTGACCAACGGTCCGACCATCGACTTCTACGGCGGGCACCATCCGGGCGACAACCTCTTCAGCACGAGCGTGATCGCGTTGGACACCGATACTGGGGAGCGCCGCTGGCACTACCAGTTCGTGCATCACGACATCTGGAACTACGACACGCCGACCGCCCCGGTCCTGATGGACGTCACGGTGGACGGGCGCGAGGTGAAAGGTCTCTTCCAGGCGACCAAGCAGGTCTTCCTGTACGCTCTGGACCGCGAAACGGGTGAGCCGATCTGGCCCATCGAGGAGCGGCCCGTGCCGCAGTCGACAGCGCCAGGCGAGCAGCTCGCGCCAACGCAGCCCTTCCCGACGCGGCCCGCGCCATACGACCTGCAGGGTCGTCAACCGGAGCACCTCATCGACTATACGCCCGAGATCTACGAGAGGGCGTACCAGATTGCCGAGGAGAACGACCTCTTCGCGCCGCTATTCAATCCGCCGATCGTCCCCGGCATATCGACGGGGAACGGACGAGTCTGCCCAGGCGGGGGCGGCGGCTCAAACATTACCGGGCCCGCGGTGGCGGACCCTGTGGCCGGCGTCATTTTCATCACCTCGCAGACTGGCGGGTGTGGGGCCACCACGCTCGTGCCGGGCATCGAGTCACCGCTCGACAGCCCCGAGCAGACCGGTGTGACGTACTCGCAGTACTCGAGGGGCGGCGGCGGGGGCGGGGGCGGTAATCCGACCCTCGAGGGGCTCGACCTCTGGAAGGGTCCCGAAGGGCGTATCGTCGCCATCGACTTGAACACAGGCGAGCACCTGTGGACGATCCCCAACGGGGACGCACCGCAGGCGGATCAGGACTTCATCCGCAACCACCCGCTGCTCCAAGGCGTGCCCAACGTCATGGTCAACCGTGGACGGGGTGGCCACTCGGCCATGGTTGTCAGTCCCAACCTGCTCTTCGCGTCGGGGATGGACGCAGACAACCAGCCGATGCTGTTCGCCATCGACAAGACGACGGGCGAGCGCGTCGGAGCCATCGAAATTCCGGGTGTGACCCGCTACGGCATGTCGAGTTGGGAGCACAACGGACATCAGTACGTGCTCGTGCAGCTGCAGGATGGGCTGGCTGCCTTCGGTCTTCCGGCTGCGATGCCGCAGGCTGGGGACGCGCACTAGTCCGAGCGGTAGCGCTTGCTGCCATGAGACAGCCCCGGGGCCAGAACGTTGGCCCCGGGGCTTCTTTCATGATTGCGGAGGGCTCGGATCGGGCGGAGAATACCGCATGACCAAACCCATCGAGATCCGCTCGGGGCTCGAGCGCGACTACGCCGACATCTATACGCCCGAAGCCCTGGAGGCATTGGGGGTACTCGCTCCGCTAGACGGAGCCATCAAGGACGGGATGCGTAAGCGCATCGAGCGTCGAGCCGCGCGGGCGCGCGGCCGCGAGCGCATCGCGTTCCTTCCCGCCGAGAGCACCATCGCGGGCACCGACATCACCGTGCAGGCGGCGCGGGACGGGGACTTCGACGGCAGTCCGATCCCCAAGGACCTCGAGCGTCAGTGGATTCAGGGGACCGGACCCGCCGCCAAGCCGAGGTCCACCCTCGCCCGCTCGATTCGTAACGTCGCGTATGCGCTCCTCAGCGGTGCCGACGGGTGGATGTTCGATGGCGAGGACGCCCTCGGCCAGACCGAGTCGATGTCGCTCGATAACCAACGCAACCTCAAGCTCGCCATCGCCCGGGACGACGTCTTCATGACCGCGGCGGAGGCTGTCGCCGCGGAGATGAATGCGTGGTCTCAGGGCTTCTTCGGTCGGCCGATCGTTTCCGACTGGAAGGAGCAGCTCGACGTCACGACGATCATCTTCCGGGCCCGCGGTATGCACCTAGACGACCGCCACATCCGTGCTGCGGACGGGTCGGGCTTTTCTGCCTCGATCGTCGATGCGTGCCTGTACGTCGTGAACAACCAACAGGCGTTGCGCGACGCCGGTCGGTCGGTCGTTCTGTATCTCCCGAAGATCCAGACGGCCGAGGAGGCCAGCATCTGGAACCAGGTCCTGACGCAGCTGGAACGGCATCTGGGACTGCAAGTAGGGACCATCAAGGTCTACGTGCTCGTCGAACAGGTAGAGGCGTCTTTTCAGCTCATGGAGATCCGAGCGGCGTTAGGACTCCACTTCGTCGGTTTCAACACCGGGCGCTGGGACTACATCAACTCAGTGTCGGACGCGGTCGCCTGGGATCCGGACTTCGTGAATCCGAACATCGAAGCCATCGGCATGACGTTCGGATACATGCGCGTCTACGAAGACCGCGTGCGCCGCGCGGTGAATACGCCAGACCGTAACGGGCGTTACGCGCTCTGGCAGGGCGGCATGGAACCGAACATCCCCGTGGGTTCAGCGCAGGGTGTCGAGGACAGCATGGCCCGCGCGGTGCAGGGGGCCGAGCGGGAACAGCGCGAGGGCGCGAGTGGCAAGTGGGTCGCGCACTGGAAGATGGTACACATCGTGAGGCCGGTGTGGGAGAAGGTCAGCGAGGCGAACCAGGCGGGTCGTTCCTTTCCTAGCCTGACCTATACGGACAAGGACGCATCAGATCTCTTCTTGTTGGAGCCGGCTCCGCGCACCGTCCGAGGCGCCCGCAACCTGCTGAGCGTCGGCCTCCAGTACGGCAACGCGCTTGGGCAGGGCATGCAGGCCGCTGCTCTCAAACCCGCGGACTTCTTCGGCAACGAGGACATCCTTTATCTCATGGAAGACGCGGCGACCGGTGAGATTCGTCTGAGCATCCTCTGGGAGTGGGTGCACAAGGGTGGTCGCCTCACCGAGGACGATTCGGATACGGCCGTCAGTGCCGGGGACGTGTTCACGCTGGAGCTGTTCGAACGGCTCTTCGCTGAGGAGATGGAGAAGCTCCACCGGGCCGGAAACCGTGACGTGCACGACGACTCGAAGGCGACGACGCTGCCGATCGCCGGTGAGATCGTGGAGTCGTACGTGAAGTCACCCATCAAGGCACCCTGGTATATCGATCTGCTCAATCTCAACATCGACAACGTCGACCTCGAGACGGCAAAGGAGCGCATCCGGCTGTACCTCGAAGCCTTCGCGGAAGACGGCACCAGAATCACCGAGAATCTCGACTTCGCATAGGGAGTGTGCTGTGCGAATCGTCGTTGCGATGGACTCGTTCAAGGGCAGCGTATCCGCTGTCGAGGCATGTGAAGCGGTGCAGCGGGGCCTGGTGGCAGTGCTGCCCCACGCAGATGTTCGGCGCCGGCCGATGGCGGACGGCGGAGAGGGCACGGCCAAGACCATTCTCTCTGCGTCCCGAGGTGAGTGGGTCGAAGTCGAGGTGACCGGCCCTCTGCCCCCGCGAAGGGTTACCGGTGGTTACGCGTGGCTGCCCGCAGCGGGACCCGGTGCCCTCGTGGAGATGGCGACAGCGAGCGGCCTGGAACTGCTTCGCCCGGACGAGCTCGACCCGTTGGCCGCGACCACATTCGGTACGGGTGAACAGCTCGCCGCAGCCTTCGGCAGACGACCCGCCATCTTATGGCTCGCCGTTGGAGGGAGCGCGACGGTCGATGGGGGTACAGGAGCGGCGCGGGCTCTCGGGTGGCGCTTTTCGGATCGCCAGGGCCGGGATGTCGCCTTGGGTGGGGCCGGGCTGGAGGACATCCATCGAATCGTGCCTCCTCCCGCTCGCCTGGACCGCGACGTGGAAGTGCGCGTGCTGTGCGACGTCGACAACCCGCTCCTGGGCGAGCGTGGGGCGGCGAGGGTTTTCGGGCCTCAGAAGGGAGCTACGCCCCAAGTGGTCGAGCGCCTGGAGGCAGGCCTGTCCACTCTGGCAGAGGCGATCGAGCGCGACTTGGGCGTTGCTGTGCACGACATCCCAGGCGCCGGCGCGGCGGGAGGGCTCGGCGCCGGGGCCGTGGCGTTTCTCGATGCCGACCTCGTGTCCGGCATCGAAGCGGTCATGGACGCGAGCGGGTTGGACGAAGCACTTGCGGGCGCTGACTGGGTCATCACGGGCGAAGGCCGATTCGACACGCAGTCGCTCAGCGGCAAGGTCGTTTCCGGCGTGTTGGCGAGGGCGGAGCGGGCCGGGTGCAAGGTGGCCGTCCTCGCCGGCTCGCTGGACGCGGAGGCCGTCCGTGCTGCTGGGCAGCGGATCGAGTCGTTCGAGGCGGTGTCGCCGCCTGACATACGGGTCGACGAGGCGCTCCAGCGCGGAAGCGAGCTGATCGAGGCGTCCGCGATGCGGTGGGCGCGCTCGCTGACCCGGGCTTCAGTGTGAAGACGGTCGCTTCGATGTGAGCCTGCGGTCGGCTCGGCGGAGCTTTTCGCCGAGCCCATGGGCGAGGTTGCGATAGACGATGGCCCCGATGTCCGTACGACGGCGGACCAGCGTGTCCAATCGTTCCCGAGTGAGGATGCCGACTTCCATGTCCGTCTGCGCGACGGCCGCCGCGGAGTGTGGGGTGTTGTTCATGAACGATACCTCACCCAGGCTCTCGCCTGGCCCCACGCTTCCCACGAGTTCACCGTCGATAAGGACTCGAGCGTGGCCGTCGACAATCAGCACCATCCTTTCAGGGGATGCCCCCTGTCCAAAGATCTCGCTGCCTGACTCAATGTCACCCGTGGTGAACTCGCCCAGCAGGCGGGTCGTTTGCTCCTGAGTGAGCCCGCGGCAGATATCGAGGCGGTCCATGGCGCGCGCCAGGCGGGGTATCACATCCCGGCGGGCGAACTGGCCGAGCACGTATTGCCCTACCGAGAGCGTGGGCTCCGGCGCGTCGAACGGAAGATCCTCCAGGTCCCCCATGAGGCGATACATCTTCACGACATCGACGCGCTCGACGTCATCAAACGCCAGGGCGGGCACATAGGCGCAAGGCAGGTAACCCATCTCGAGCAGAGTACGCTGCATCCGAGGAGCGTGGGCGCTTACGTCGATCTCCACGTTAACCGTCTGCTGGGCCTCGCAGCGCTCTTGCAGTGCTTCGAAAAGATGCCGGATGACTTCCTCGGCCGTGTGAATGACCTCGAACACGCGTACGGTCTGCTCGAGTTCAGTTGTGGTGTATCCTACCGCCCCGACAATGCGAGCACCGTCGCGGGCCACGATGTAGTTCGAGCGGGACGCAGCCAGCTTGAACAGACCGTAGTGGAGGCGCTGAGGACCGAAGATCTCACGATGCCTGATGCGTCCCCTCTCGATGCGAAGCAACGACGTGTAGCCCTCGGCCGTGAGATCCTTTAGGTCGAACGACGTATTCCCCGGGTAGGCCCGGGCATCCTCGTCGATCACGACGTCGGGTTCGATGCCCGCATTGCTCAAGGCAACCACCGCCAGGTGGTGGGCCTCCGGGATGATGCGCGGGTGGTTCTTCCTGAGTGCCAGCGCGTCTCCGAAGTACCTCACGAGATACGCCGCGTGCTCCCGGGTCCCGCCGAACGCGAGCTTCTGCGGCAACGCGCCCACGGGCACGAAGCCGTGGCGCTGCGAGATCTGCGCAGAGTCTGGGGCGTGCACACGCACCTCGGCGAACGCCACGTGGAGACGCCCGCCGACGCGGGAAAGGCGCTCCGCCATCAGCCGCGTTCCGATCCTCCGGCCGCGGAATTCAGGGTGTACCACGAGCCGTCCGAATTCGCCGACCAAGTCCGTATAGGCGCCCTTCGTGAATAGCACGGCGGCCGAGCCGACCACGCGGCCGGAAGCGGTATCCTCCGCGATGAGCACAAGCGTGTCCTCGTCGAAGACCATGCGAGTGATCTCACGCTCGTCGTAGAATCGGGCATACACGTACCCGGTCCCATAGACCGCGCGATAGAGCTCCACTATTTGGGGAGCCTCCGTCTCGACGGCCTCGCGGATATGAACGTCTACCCCTTTGTCCGTTGCCATAGAGGGTCGGCGCTCAGTTGTCCGCTTCTGGCGCCATCCCGCCACTCGAAGTGGCCGGCGAATCTCCGCCGTCACAGCCCCCGAGAAGCGCGATTCCAACCCCTAGTGCAACCGCGGTGCGCAGCGTCTTCATCGCGTAGTCCCCCCATCTCGGATCGAGCATGCCGGGCGAACTGACCTTTAGGCCGGCATGCCCGAACATACCGAACGATGTTGAGGAGGCGCGTCGGTGTCTGTCGGGACTGCGCTGACGCGAGGGTGGGGGGAAGCCTCAGGGCTCCAGCTCCTTCGTGAGGAACCGGGTTGGGGCCGGCCCGTCGAGCACGTAGTCCCCGAACCCGAAGCTCTCGTAGAGTCCGCGAGCGCGTGCGTTGTCGTCCTGTACCTCGAGCGTGAGCTTGCAGCAGGTCTCACGTCGGGCGAGATCCTCGGCGGCAACCAAGAGGGCGCGACCCACGCCCTGCCCACGCCACTCCGGCACCACTGCGAGATCGTGGATGTTGAGGAGTGGCTGAGCGCGAAACGTTGATAGACCGAGGAAACAGATGGCAGCCCCAACGGGTGTGGCGTCCGCGAAGGCCAAGAGAACCCGGGAGGTCGGGTGGTCCCGCAACTTCGGCCCGAGCGCTTCGCGTACCTCGGCCGAAAGCGGCTGACCACCCCCAATGGGGTCGCTCGCGTAGGAATCAATGACGGCTACCACTCCGTCTCGGTGGATCGGGTCGTCGAAATCGGCTTCCAGCACCTGGATCGGAGGCATGTCACTCATCGGGGTTGGATGTCTACGACGGAGATTAGGTGGTCGGAGAGCTGGAGAGAAAGCTCGCGCGCG
>JAOTVA010000126.1 GCA_029863645.1 Gemmatimonadota bacterium | reverse complement strand
CTTATAACGTTTCTAGGGCTCCGAACCGGCCCCTGCAGAGCCCTTCTTCACACCACACTTCCTTCGTCTAGCCGCCCCGCCTCCCGAAGTCCGCGAGCTCACAGGCCGGTTGGGACGGAGTGAGCGGAGCGAACGAAGCCGGAGCCCGGTTGTTATCTGATGGCCAGAACTCGCCGGCGCGGCCTTCGGCAGCTACACGCACCTCAGGGTGCCCGACTGCCACGTAGGAAGGCAAGGACCTCCTCCGCCAATCGTTCAGGGTCGCGGTGCTCCGGATCGTTGTAGACCAACTCCTCGTGGGCCGAGCCTGGCAGAGAGACGATCTTCACCTGGGGAATTGCATCGCGGAACCGACGCATGGCCCATCCACTCACTTCGAGCTGACACCTCTCGTGCCATGCTACGACCTGCCGGTCGTACTCCGCATCGACTCCCGTCACTGGGTAGAATCTCTCAGCGAAGATTGCGAGTACGGGCATCTCCAAGAGCTCGTATTCCCGGCGATATGAGGCGTTGACCAATGAAAAGGACGGCGACACGGTCGGGTGATCCGTCTTCAAGTGGTACCCGCCGTCGTCATCTCGGCGAATGATGTCTAGGAGCACGGCCTCCATCGTCGGAGACCACTCCAGGCCGGGCCTCAGGTAGTCTTGGAGGCACCGCCGCATCTGGGGCAGTGAGTCGATGCCTCCTCCGAAGCAAGGCAGCTGGGGCCGACTCAGTCTCAGGGTGTCCCAGGGTGATCCGACGCGCTCGTAATGCGCCTCCAGGTAGATCAGCCTTTCCACACGCTCCGGGTACAGGGCTGCAAAGCGCGTAATCTCGGCGCCTGCGAACGAAGCTCCAAGGAGGTTCGTCCTCTCTATGCCGAGGGAGTCGAGGATCACTCTCAAGTCCTCGGCCAGCACGTCGACATCAAAGGGTTCACCGGGGATGCCCGACTGACCGTGGCCTCGGCGAGCTGGGGCGATCAACCGGAACCGATCAGCCAAGAACGGCGCCAGGTCGTCGAAATAGTGCGGAGACCAGCCGGAACCGTGTACTAGTAGGAGGCTCTCTCCAGATCCGCCCCAGTCCAAAACATGCAGTGCGATCCCGTCTGCCTGGACGAATCGACTCTCGTGCAGGGAAGTGTCCTGGAGCGGGTCCCTTTCTGGAGGCTCCGAGCACCCAAGGCTGATGAGGAGACCCAGGCAGGCAGCCTTCGCGGCGACGCCGTTCATTCCCATTCACACCTTCTTCAGACGTCGGCTAGGCTCTCCTCACCGACTTGAGAAAGTCCCGATTGCTGGCCTTCAGATAACGTTTCGGGGTTCCGGCGCGGCGCGCAATACGCGCCGTGATTCACTGGAGCGAACGCAGTGAGCGCAAGCGGCAACCCTTGTGTTATCGGGCGGCGCCACCCAGACGGTTCCGGCAGCACCTTGCACAGCCTACTTCGGCTACCGGCCAAGCGGACTCACCCAGCAACCTTCACTCTCGTTCGCCCATGTTCACGGCTACGCGGGCGTCGACTCACCACGATCTCTACATCCCGATCGAGAGCATTGAGGAAGCGGACGAGTCGCTCGAGCGAGAATCCATGGAGCTGGCCATTCATAAGCTTCGAGACGATCGGCTGGGTCGCTCCGAGCACTTCCGCAGCCTCAGCCTGGGTCAGATGGCGTCCGCGAATGATCTCTTCGACCCGATGCGCGAGCTCAGCCTTCGTCTCCAGCTCTGCCGCTTCGACGAGGCCCAAGTCGGCGAATACGTTTCCGCTACTCTGTTCGATCTTACTCTTCGCCATGGTCAACGTCTCCCGTAGTGCTTTTCAGCTGCCTTCAATCGCTCGCGTATCACGTCGACCTCATGCTTCGGAGTCGCGATCCCGCGCTTCGACTTCTTCTGAAACGCGTGTAGGACATACACCGCCTCCTTGAAGCGCACCGTGTACACGACCCGATACGTGTCGCCGTCGTGTCGTTCCACCAGTTCGAGCACACCGGCACCTGACACGATGCCCTTAAGAGGCTTCGCCCGCGTCGGTCGCGATCCCCTCTGCGCGACCCAGAGCGCGTACCCCACATCGGTCCGGACCTCTTCCGGAAAGGCACGCACATCGGACAGGGCCGATCCGACCCAGAACACAGGCTTGGCACTCTCAGCGCTCATACTACAGTATACCAATACTGGTATACCTGCGCCAAGTTCCGCCCGCCCGCTCCCAGCGCTGCCCGATAACGTTCAGCGGTTAGCGGCGCGGCGCATAAGCGCCGTGCTCCACCGGAGCGAACGTAGTGAGTGGAGGCGCTAACCGCATTGTTATCGGGCGGCGCCACACGAAGGGGCTCGGGGCACCGTGCACCGCTGACCGATGGCTGTTGTCGAGCATGACCTAACGGCAAGCGGTTCTGCTGCGCGGCAATACTGGTCTTCCGTGAGTGCGAGCCACAAGGCGAGTGCTCCTTACCCACCAACTCGAACCGCGACAGCAGCAACCGCATGTTAGAAAGCAGCCGGACTACCGCATCTCTTCTACCGTCATAGCCACCAGCTCGTCGAGGTGCACGACAAGCGCCGTGCACTCCCTGCGGGCAGACCCGTACCACCCAGCCTTTGAGTAGAGAATGCTCCGAAGTTCTCTCGTATTGGGATATTCCACCCAATCGTAGTGCGGCACAGGCAGCTGCTCGGCAGTTGGTCCCGGTGAAAACTCCTTGTCGAGGCGCGAGAAGACGGTCAAATCCATCTGCCCGGCCAACGCAGGCACGAATTGTTCTACGTGGAACTGTCGGGCCACCAGTTCATCCTCGATGACATCCGCGAAGCGATCACGTAGCCCAGCCAGCCCGAGCCGGAGTCGTGGATCGCCCACTTCCGCGAGTTGCCCTGTTGCAACCAGAGCATCAACGGCCCCAAGAGAGACCTCAAGGGATGGGGCCCAGTTGCTCACCAGAAACGCAAGCGAATCAGTAACCTCAACGGAACGTTGCCCTTCGTTCACCTGCATTAGCTCAAGCATCGCATCAGCGGCCTCGATGATCCGCGTAAGCCTCGCCTCCTCCCGGTTCAGGAGATCGCGGTTGCTCAAGAGTTCGAGTCGAACACCGTCGAGGGCCTCCCGGAGCGCCGCGGACTCGCTCCTCCTGTCCCACCAAGCGTCCAGGGCAAAGGCGGCCAAGATGCTTGCCACCACAACAAAGCTTTCAGCAACCAATCGGACCGACCACCTCACTGGCCGAGGGCCCTCTGGCATTGGGATTCCTTGTCGATGGTGTCTGCTTTCTAACTCTTCAGTCTACTGCAGCCCGCACGTTCACGCGCTGCCCGATAACGTTTCGGGGTTGCCGGCGCGGCGCCCAAAAGGCGCCGTGCTTGAGCGAAGTGAGCGAGAGCGAACGGAGCCGGCAATCCTTTTGTTAGCCGAAGCCGCATCCTGCCGGTCTACTTGGTCACCGTCTCGGGTTCGGCGTGCAAACGCAGTCCAAGAGCCGCGACGACCTTGAGGATCGTATCGAAGCTGGGCGTGCGCTCGCCGGACAGGGCCTTGTACAGGCTCTCCCGAGACAGGCCGGCATCTCTCGCGACCTGGCTCATTCCCTTGGCCCGGGCGATGTCGCCCAGAGCCTTTGCGACGAACGCCGCATCGCCGTCGGCCTCCTCGAGGCAGGCCTCCAGGTATGCGGCCATCTCCTCGGGCGTCCGGAGGTGTTCGGCTACGTCATATCGCGTCGTGATGGTCTTCGGCATGGTCCTCACTCCGGAAGATCCCGCGCCAAGCGTAGCGCGACCTTGATGTCCTTGGCCTGCGAGCTTTTGTCTCCTCCAGCCAGCAGGATGATCAACGTTCGGCCTCGACGCTTGAAGTACAGGCGATACCCCGGGCCATAGTCGATACGCAGCTCCGACACGCCTTCGCCGACGGGCTTTACGCTGCCCGGGTTCCCAGCGGCCAGGCGTTCGATCCGCACCTGAATGCGGGCTCTCGCCCGCAGATCACGGAGGTCGTCGAGCCACCGCGCAAAGACTTCGGTCTTGCGAATCTCGATCACTTCAAAGTGTAGCCTATGGGCTACAGTCGATCAAGGGCGGTCAAGCAAGACGCCACGGGCTTCCGTGTCGTTCCCGCGGTTTCGGCTAACGTCTCGGGGTTGCCGGCGCGGCGCGCAATACGCGCCGTGATCCACTGAAGCGAACGCAGTGAGCGGAAGCGGCAACCTTTCTGTTATCGGAAGTGGCGTGTCCGGACGCTATACGCCAGCCGCCTCTGCCTTTTCTTCCAACTCCTCGAACAGCTGGATGCGAACCCTTCCGTCTGGAAAGCTGGCTGTGATTTCCAACTCGCCACCCATCGCTTCTATGAACCGCCGGAGAGAGCTGAGATACATATCCGTGCGCCGCTCCAACTTCGAAATCGTCGCCTGGTTCAGACCCAGCACCTCGGCGAGTTCTTCCTGCGACAGCGCGCGTGCCTGCCGAAGCTCCTGAAGGGGAAGCTCGGCGAGCAGTTCATCCGTCCGCTTTCGGATTCGCTCCTGACGCTCTGGAGCCATCTTCTCCCGAATATTCCGAAACTTGGTTGCCATTAGATCAAACCCTCCTCCTTGAGGGTCCGCACATGCTCGTCATACAGAGCATCAGCCCGCGGGGTGAAGACCTGATACCACCGGTCGTCTCCCGTCTTGTCACCCGCAATCAGTAGAATCGCCACTCTCCGGGGATCGAACGCGTAAAGCGTTCGAAACGGCCGTCCGTGGATCTGGCTGCGGAGCTCACGCATGTGCGAATGGCGGGACGACGTTACCCCGCTGCTATGAGGGAATGGGAGGTGAGGGCCCCTCGCCTCCAACAGTCCGATCGACGCAGCCAACTCCTCCTGCTCATCGGCTGTCAGCCCTTCGAACCAGGCGAGCCATTCGTCAGTGACCTCCACCTCGTATGCCATCTAGGCAATATGCCTTCCGATGCATACACCGGCAATGCTGAAACGGGTCCGCTGGCACGCACGCTGTCCACGCCATTTCCGAATAACGGTGAGGGGCTTCCGAACTGGCCCCCGTCAGCAGTGCCTCGCGCGGCCAGGATACGGCCGTTCGCGGCCGACGCGAAACACCCTTCCAGCCCGGTCGGATGGGGGCCAGTTGCGACGCAGCGCCGCGCTCAGCGGCGCGGAGCCGGAAGCCTTGAGTTAAGCGAGGATCGTTCAACTCGACCGGGTGAGTCTACCAGGCAGAAAGCGGGCGCTGAGTGCCCGGTGCCGCGCCCCCGGCGGTGGTCCCTACTTGACGACGCCCGTGCACGCCCCGGACTATTCTGGGACCATGGCACGTAGTCCTCCCACGATTGCGGTCACCAGCACGATGGCGATGGTCCGCACGGCCGAAGCCCGCGGCGTGCGCACCGCGGACGTGCTGCGGCGCTTGGGCGTGTCGCGAGAGCACCTGGAGACGCCCGACGCCCGCCTCCCAGCCCCAGTGGTGATGGGCATTTGGGAGGCGCTCCGGGAGCGCACGGGCGATTCGGCCCTGCAGCTTTACGCGCCCGCGTCGCTCCCCTTCGGGGCCTACCGCGTCATCGACTACCTGGTGGCGTCGTCCGCCACGGTAGGCGATGGGGTGCGGCGCTTCGCACGCTACTTCGCCATCATCTCCGAGACCGTGAGCCTCAGCATCGAGGACCTGGGCTCGGAGCACCGCCTCTGGCTCGCCGCGGCGGAGGGCCGGCCGCTACCCTCGATCTACGTCGACTACGTCTTCGCGGCGCTGGTCACGCGCATCCGCATGCGCATCCGGCCCCAGCTCGCCGTGCGGGGCGTGGAACTCCGCCTGCCCCGCCCCGCGGACCCCGGGCCCTGGGAGCAGGTCTTCCGCGCGCCGATCCACTTCGGCGCAGCGGCCGACTGCCTCTGCTTCAGCGACGGGGAGTGGCGCGCGCCCACGGCCACCGCCGACGAGGCGCTGGTGCGCCTGATGGAGGACCACGCGCGCCTGATCGCGCCCCGGGAAGACGCCGCGCCGGGCTTTCGGGCCGACGTGCTCGAGGCACTCAGGGTCGCCCTGCCGGAGGGCGGCTCGGCTGCGCAGGTGGCCCGGGTGCTTCACGTGAGCGTGCGCACGCTGCAGCGCAAGCTCGCCAACGAAGGAACGACGTATCGCGAGGTGCTCGAGACCGCGCAGAGCCGGCTCGCCCAGGCCTATCTGGCCGATCCGCACGTCTCCGTGGGGGAGGTCGCCGCGCTGCTCGGGTTCAGCGACCCGAGCAGCTTCAACCGCGCGTTTCGGCGCTGGACGGGCGAAGCACCCGGCCGCTGGCGCCGGCCCGCGGGGGAAGCCGACGCCACGGCGCACTGACGGCCCGGCCCGTCGTCGGGCGTCGCCTCAGAACCCCACGCCCGCCCGGAGCGAGAGCGTGTGGACCCGGGCGTTGCTCCACTCCACCGCGAGCCGGGCCCGGGACAGCTCGGCCACGGCGCCGATCATGCCCTGACTGGCCGGCACGATCTCGTCGTCGAGGTTCACCGCGAGGGTGTGCTCGCGCGCGTACGCAAGGTAGCTCGCCCCGCCGATGTAGGGTGCCAGGGTGAGCCAGCTCGTGACCGGGAACGACTTGCTGGCCACCACGTCGAAGCCGAGCACCGTGAAGCTCAGGTCCTCTGGGCCAAACAGCGACACGAAGTTCAGGCGGCCGGCGCCCGACCATCCGTGCGTCTCCTCGTCGATGAAGTTCTGCTGCACCAGGCCTCCGAAGAAGCCGTAGTTCGCGTTCGGGTTCTTCGTGAAGACCGCGCCGACGTCCGTGCGGTCGCCCACGCCCACGCGCACCGAGAGCGCGGGAATCGGCAGCCGGCTGCCGTCGAACAGCCAATGGTCCGCGGTGGGGTGGACGAACGTGTCGTTCCACGCGGCGTCCGTGTCGTCGATCGCCGTGGCCCACTGCATGAGCGAGAGCTCGACGCGTCCCCTGCCCAGGGGGCGGGCGTCGGCCAGCGGTCGGAAGTAGGCCACCAGGCCGGCCTCTTCGGTGAACTGGCGCCACGCGTCCTGCGTCAGCGCCGGGTCGAGCTGGAACGCGCACTCGTCCCAACGGTCGCTGAGGTGAAGCGTGACATTTCGGTTCTGGTGCTGAGCCCATCCCTCGCCAGGATGGCCGATGACCAGGGCCGCGACGGCGGCCCCGAGCAGTGTGCGATTCATGGGGACTCCTCCTTCCCAATTGGCCTTGTGTCGAACGACACGCGGCTCGAAGCGAGTCCGCCGTGTCGTGGCCATCCCTACGAGGGGGGCGCGAGCGGCGCATGGCAGAACGCGCCAGATTCTTGACCTTCCGCGGCGATGTGGCGGAGGGGCGCGAGCAGCGCTACGACCAGCGCGCTCAGGGGGATGGTAGCGACCGCCTCAGCGGGCCAAAGACATCTCGGGCGGAGAGCTTGGCGGCTCCGCAGCACTCGAGCTGCCGCAGCCTCCGCTCAGCCTCACCGTACCGGGCGCCCACTCGTCATCTCAACGGCTTCTCCCAGCCCTCGCATCATCCGGCCAAGATCGCAGCCGCAAGCGCTGGAGCGACTTCGTGGCGCATGTTCATCGACAAGGTTCGTGATCTTCGCTTAACGTTTCGAGGTTTCCGGCGCGGCGCCCAACAGGCGCCGTGCTTCACCGGAGCGAACGTAGTGAGCAGAGGCGGAAACCTTCTTGTTAGACGGCGGCGCCGCACAGAGGCCGGCGCAGCCATTCCACCACAGCTTCTCGCCGTTGCTTCAACATCACTCGTCGAGGTGGGACTGATCGGCTGGCAGGTTCGTAGTGTCGAGCGACACGTCCTCCCTCAACCATGAAATCATCTTCGGCTTGATCGATCAGGAGCGCCTCGCCGTCACCAGGTCCGAGGCTGCTCGGCTCCCGCTTCGCCAGCGCAACCGTGCCCGCCGAGAGTAAAGCGGTTACGAGGCCATAGCTCGCCGATCCGGCCAAGAGCACGGGGATCAGTCGTTCAACCGGAACACTCGAACCAACCAGCACGAGAGAAGCGAGATTTCCGATCAAAGGTACGGCGACCCCAACCATGAAGCCCCAGGCTGCTGCGCGTTTCGACGACAGCTCGTCGAGCGTACGGCTTCGCTCCATAAGCGAAAGCACCGCCGCGAAGCCCGAGCCAAAGACCAGACCCATCGCTGCTGAGCCGAGACCGCCGATCATCGTGAAGTAGAGGAACTCACCAGCGAACAAGCCAGCTATGCCTCCGACCAGGCTGCCCACGAGTCCCGCCGCACCAGCCCACAACGTCCCGATTCCTAGCACGCCCCTCACCCTTCGCCACCAAGTGCCCATACGTCCCTCCAAAGACTTCGATCGACCAATCACCGCGTGTACGTCACCAAGTCCCCAGCTTGCCGTCTAACGTTTCGGGGTTGCCGGCGCGGCGCGCAATACGCGCCGTGATTCACTGGAGCGAACGCAGTGAGCGCAAGCGGCAACTTTTGTGTTAGACGGTGCTCGCTGTCACCAAGTCTCGTGCACCAACTCGTCGATCTCTTCGAAGTGGGCGTCGCGGTGAAGAAGCGCCAGTTCGTGCTGTATCGCTGACGAAGCGATCCAGAGATCGTTGTCCGGGATGGGGCGACCCTTGGTCCGCAGGACCTGCTTGATCCGCGCGTACACCTCCGCAGTCTCCTGATCGACGGGCAGCGCCACGATCGCGGCCGCGAAGGCCGCGACATGCTCCAGATTGCCAGCCACGTTGGCTGAATGCCTCGCACCGTACAGGAGCTCACCAAGGACGACCACACTGGTGTATGCCTCGTCGACAGCCCGGAGCTTCTCGCTCGCCGCCCCGTCGCCTCGCAGAAGGGCAGCGGCGGCACTCGTGTCGAGAAGGGCTCTACCAGCCACCCGGATTCACCGTCTCACACCCCTCTTCGATCGCCGCCTCGATCTCGTCTACGTCTGAGGCAGACACAGACCCTGCCAAGGGGAGGAGGGAAGCGCCCGATACACCTCGGGGCGTCCTCCCGAGAGACCGAGCATACTCGAGTACCCGCCTTCGATCGTCCTCGTCGAGGCGCGCGATCTCCCGATACAGAATATCCTTCACGGAAGGTTCGATCATGGCTCTCACTCCTGGTCAACTAGGTCCTTCTTAAACTACACTCAACTGCTCCGCCCGCTCCAAGAAGTTGGATCGGCGAGTTTCGGCTAACGTTTCTGGGTTACCGGCGCGGCGCGCAATACGCGCCGTGCTTCACCGGAGCTCGCGAAGCGAGCGGAGGCGGTAACCTCGGTGTTAGCTGCTGCCGCACGCCACGAGAGTGAGCCAACCCGGCTCCGGCTCACGCAGGCGTCGACCTAGCGGTGGGCAACCGAACGAACGTGCAACAACTCGTGTGCGTCGATGGGGCGAAGGTCCTCAGAGCTGAGCGTAGCTACGGCCAGGGTTGTCCCCTCTCCGGTTACGAACTCGACTTCGAAGGCATTCGGGGCGTGGACGTGCACCACAGCTCCTACGTCTCCCTCGACCAAGTCGAACTCTGGGAGGGCCCGCCGTAGCACGACCGTGTCTAGTTCCTTCATCTGTTCTGAGGCCTCCAAGGATAGGCCGTGACAAGCACCGGTGGGGCATCGTCACGCACCATCCAAACTGTTGCCAGTTCCATCTTCTCGCCATCAGGCGCGGTGATATCGCCCGTCACGAGATATTTCGTACCCCACTCGATCTCCTGAGTTGACCGGACCGTCCCGCTCCGAGCGAGCTGAGCCAAGCTACGCTCTAGTACCTCCGGCGATTCCGCACGGTAACCCCGCGACGAGAAGTACCGCGCCTTCGCGCTTCCCACGGGATGCGAGGGCGAGAGCAGATACGCCTCCACCTTCGAGCGTGGCACCTCTGCATCTGCCCCGCCGGGTAGCTTCAGGATCATTCTCCCTTAGTGTTCGCGCCGCCTAACGGCTCTCGCGGTTGCAGCTAACGTTTCGAGGTTTCCGGCGCGGCGCCCAACAGGCGCCGTGCTTCACCGGAGCGAACGTAGTGAGCAGAGGCGGAAACCTTCTTGT
>JAOTVA010000125.1 GCA_029863645.1 Gemmatimonadota bacterium | reverse complement strand
CGCGCCGTCATCGATGACGATCTGTACTTCGCCGAGCTCCGCGCGCAGCGAACGCAAGAAGCTCCGGTCCGACTGATCTCCGATCCGTATCTCGACCTGATCTTCGGCCAAGGCCGCGCAGTCCGGGTTGATATCCACGCCGATAATGCGCGCTCGCGCCCCGAAGTAGTGCTTCCACATTTGCAGTGACCCGCCATGGAAGACACCGAACTCGACGAGCGTCAGGGGCGTTCCCCGGAAGGTTTCGAAGTGGCGATGGTAGACGTCGAAGTAGTGGAGCCACTTGTGGATGAGGCGGCCCGGGTTGGCCTCGAAGTACTCGAGCAGCGGGTTCACGTCAGGCATCGATCGGAGGACGGACGACTAGAACGTATCTGGGCCAACGGAGAACCGGCGACTGCGACGTGCATCCTTGGAGTAGAAGCCCTGACGAAGTTGGTTGAACTCGAAGGTGACTCGGAAGATGGGGCCACCGCCCGCGCCCCCCACAGGGAACGCCAGGTCGGTGCGGTAGATGTGGCGCGTCCCTCTCGGAAGTCCGATGCGCAGCCCGAAGCCGACCGCCGCTTGCCAGCCAGAGTCGACCGCATACGGCGCGTCCCCAGGCCAGACACGCCCGAGATCGGAGAATACGGTGAGGCCCAGATCCGCTGTATTGGAGGGCCACGGGAGCGCCACACGGTCCTCGAGGATGAACCTCACCATGCGCCCGCCCGGAAACTGGTCTTCAGCCAGCGAGCGCACGCCTTCTCTTCCACCGAGGCTGAGCTGGTACGGAAGAGTGGTGTCCCAACCACCCGCGCTCGACGTGCGGAAGAAGAGTGTGTGGCTCGGGAGTGCTGCAACACGCACATAGGTCGCGAAGTCGGCATCTACCAGGACGTCCCGCCAACCCTCCTCCACGTGTCGCGCTTCCACCGTCGTACCCGCGATCACCAAGCCCAGCCCGACGGGAAGCGTGAAGGTCGCGTGCCCCCGGGTGTACACGTCGTCCGCCCCCTGCGCACCGTTCTGCTGCAAAAACCCGATGCTCTTGCCGACTGTGGCTCCGGCAAAGAAGCCCAGGCCGATCATGTCGGAATGCCGGAGATCGTCGAGACCGACGTATTCGACATACCGGAATCGCCGCGTACCGAGGTGTAGGCTGAGGCGCGTTGCTGCCGAGGGGTTGAGCTGGCGGTCCAACGCAGCTGGGGTCACACCCGGGAGCGGCGTGCGCACGTCGAAGTCGTCGAAGATGATCTCGGGTCCCCGTGGGTACGTCACCTGGTCCCATGTCAGGCTCGTGCCGAGGATGACTGACTTGCCCGCCTCGCCGAAACGGTACGCTCCGGACAACTCGATCTGTTCGCGTCGCATCGGCACGAGCACCTGATTGTACGGCTGAGTGCCGTCGGTCGAATACGCGAAGTAGTCAGTCGCCCGCCTGAAGCCTTGGCGAACGCCGATTCGACCGGCTTCCCCCACGAATGGATACCGCCAATACTGGTCGAAAAAGTGGCCCGCGCGGGAGCTGCCGCCGGAGATGCCCGCGTCAGAGCGCCCGAAGAAGCGCGGCGTCCGCGCCCCGAACGATTCCGTCCTGGTCTCCCGTCGCTTGTAGAACGTGTACTCGCCGAACACACCTTGGCCGAAGAGGTTCTCTTCGGTGACCTGAAGCCGCTCGAGGTTGAGGCGATCCTCGTAGTTGACTCCGACGTCGACTTTTGTGGACCACTCGTCCCGGGTCGCTACGAGCACGTCTCGCCCGCCCGAACCGTTAGGCTCGTCTCGGACATCCTCCACGAAGAGAAAGCCGTAGCCGTCGAGCAACCGCTGGGACTCCGAGACCAAGAACGGGTCGTAGCAGTCGCCCTCCTGAAAGAGCAGCTCGCGGCGGACGAATGCCTCCGTGGTATTGACGTGCAGCAGGTTCAGCGTCCGGTAGGTCCAGGCCAAAGGCGCGATGTTCGTCGATCCAGGGTCGAAGATCGAGCGGCTTTCTACGTCGATAGACGAAACCACGCCTTGGGTGCAGACGGCCTCGCCACTCGCCGCCGCCACATTGGGTCCACTGTCGGCGAGCTGAGCGCGAACGGAGACCGCCCCCCCGAAGCACAGAAGCATGAGAGCCAGCACAACGCGCTGGGTGAGCAAAAGCGGAGGGCCGGATTCCGGCTGCATCTGATACGTCCCGGTCATGGCAAAGAAGATACGGAATGGAATCGGGCTGAGGCATACGACATCGGGTACCGCACTCTGAGAGGTTGGACACCGCGCCGGCCCCAGGGTTGCCTTGGTTGTACGGTCTTGAATACCGTTTCCGACCCGTTCCGTTGCGTCCTCCCGGATCTACGCCACCTCGGCATGTCGTTCGTCATTACCCTCCTGTATGGGACCGCGGCCCTAATCCTGGCAGCCTTTGGCTTCTGGGAGCTTCGCATGCTGGTCCATTTTCTGAGGAACCGCGACGCGATCCGGGGCACCTCGAGTGAAGAGCCCGTGCGGCCGGTTTCTACTGACGCGATCGATCCGCCTACGGTCACGATTCAGATTCCGCTCTATAACGAGCGCACGGCCGCCGAACAGATCATCCGCGCGGCGTCGGCACAGGATTATCCACACGACCGCTTCGACGTACAGGTGCTCGACGACTCCACCGACGAGACTCCGCAGATCGTGGCCAAGGTCGTAGAGGAAGTGCGGGCGACGGGCATCCGGATCGAGCACCTGCGCCGCGACAATCGCCAGGGATACAAGGCCGGAGCCCTCGCGGAAGGGCTCGAGCGATCCACGAGCGAGCTCGTGGCCGTCTTCGACGCCGACTTCGTGCCGGAGCCCGGCTTCCTTCGGCGTCTCGTGCTGGAGGCACGTGCCTTCGACGACCCCGCGATCGCCTTCGTGCAAGCCCGATGGGCGTGGGGCTCGGCCGTCGAAGGCTGGCTGCCCTCCGCCTTGGCGCTCCTGCTCGACCGACACTTTCGCGTCCAGAAACCGACACGCGCGTTCTCAGGCAGCGTCACGACCTTCAACGGTTCGGGTGGTATCTGGCGGAGGGAAGCGATCGACAGCGCGGGCGGCTGGACGTCCGACACGCTCACCGAAGACCTGGACCTCAGCTATCGCTGCGCGCTGGACGGCTGGCGTGGCCGCTACCTCGCAGACGTCATGGTACAGAACGAACTGCCGGGCCACATGCGCGCGTTCAAGCTCCAGCAACGAAGATGGTCGCGCGGCAGCGCACAGTGCTTCCGCAAGCTGACCGGCCGTGTGATGTCCGCCGGCAAGGTCGTGCGGCACCGCTGGGACGAGGCCTTTATGTTAGCGGGTTACGCCATCCATCCGTTGCTGCTGGCGAGCCTGATCCTGTGGCCCTGGGCGGTACTCTACGTGGATCGCACACTCTTCTGGGTGTTGCAGGGCTTCATGTCGCTCGGGATCGTCGCTGCCATGCTGAGCTTCATGATTACGGTGCACGAACGTGGCGAGCCCTGGTCGCTCGGGACGCTCGTCAGGGTCGTCGTCAGCCTGTGTGTTGGCATGGGCCTCATGGTCAACAACACCGTCGGTCAAATTCAGGGCTTCACCACGTCGGGTGGCGAGTTCGTGCGCACCCCTAAGCAGAAGCGCGTGTCGACGGACGGGGCGATGGCCGCGCTGGGGGCCGGGCGCGCTTACTCGAGTCCCCTCCACTGGACCTTCTTCGCGGAAGTCCTGGTCATGGCCTACTGCGTCGCGGGTGCGGCCCTCCTCATTCAGCAGGGCGAGGGCCTGTGGTCACTGGCCATGCTCTTCTGGGGGGCCTGTCTCGGCCTGATGGTGCAGCAGCAGATGGCACAAAGTCTGGCCTGACGGCGAGCCGACCCCGATGTCGAACCCGAGTCGGGGCTACCTGACCATGGCCGTGGGGAAGCCCCGCTACGTGGAGATGGCCGTCGACATGGCGTTGTCTCTGCGGGAGCACTCTGAGCTGCCCATCGCGATTGCGGTCGACGCCGGTCTCGAGCCTGGCGTCAGGGAGCTGTACGGAGGCGTCTTCGATTCGATCGTGCTCGTCCCGGACCGCTTTCTGAACGGTCGAGCCCTGAAGTACGGCACGGCGGTCGCGAGCCCCTACGAAGAGACCATGTTCGTAGACGCCGACTGCCTCGTGCTCCGCACTTTGGATGACTTGTGGAGCGTCCTGGATCGCACGGACATGGCCATGGTGGGGGAGCACCTGTCCTCCTCCGAAGACGAGAACCACCATGGCTTCTCCACACGCTCGCTCATGCGGCGGTTCGGGCTGGATCGCTATCTCAAGACGAACAGCGGCCTGTTCTGCTTCCGTCGGGAGCCGGCCATCCAGATCATGGAGGAGTGTCTGGAGTGTTACCTGAACGAGGCCCGGCCCAAGCTGCGCTGGTCGTTGCTCTTTGGCCGCTGGCTCGGCGACGAAATTGCCTTCGGCATCGTTGGGGGGCGACGCGGACTCGAGACCTTCCCCGAGCCGTCGCCGATGTACTGGCCGGCCGAGTTCGACGCGATCGATCCAGCCAATCCGACGAAGCCTCTGCTCCACATGATTTGGCCGCCCCCACCCGCCGTCCTCGACGTGCTGATTGCGGATGCCCGTGAGCGGCGAGGGGCCAGGGGCGTTCGCGGGGACGGTGAGCCTCACTGGCGAGAGGAAGTCCGCCACCTGGAACGGATGGCCGATCGCCGTCGATTCCTGGAACTCCTGAGGTGGTGGTAGGCCCGGCCGCTAGCGCGTGAAGGCTTCGTCCTGACCGAACTGCGCATGATGGAGTCGGTAGAAGGCTCCCTCTCGCTTCAGCAGTTCCTCCCACGACCCCTGCTCCACCACGCGACCTTCGTGCATGACGAGGATCAGGTCGGAGTTGCGGATCGTAGACAGTCGGTGCGCAATGATGATGAGCGTGCGCCCGTGCGCTCGCTGCTGAATCGCGCGCGCGACCCTTTGTTCGACTACGCTGTCCAAGGCCGAGGTCGCCTCGTCGAGGATCAGGATGTCGGGATCTCGAAGTAGCGCCCGCGCCAGCGCCACCCGCTGGCGCTGCCCACCCGAGAGTCGAACCCCGCGATCACCGATCTCAGAGTCGAGACCGTCTCGGAGCCCGCCGAGGAAGTCGTTCAGGTCCACGTCGTCGAGCGCGGCCACCAGCTCGTCGTCGGCCGCCGGGCGGTCGAGGCCGAACGTGAGGTTGTCGCGGAGGGTGCGGTTCAGGAGCCATACGTCCTGACTCACGATCGCCATGCGGGAGTGCAGCGAGGCCAGCGAAAAGTCCCTGATGTCCACTCCGTCCAGGCAGATCGTACCCGGCGCGCAGTCGTAGAACCGCGCAATGAGGTCGACGAAAGTGGTCTTTCCCGCGCCCGTGCGTCCAACGATCGCCGTGATCTTGCCAGCTTTGATCGAGGCGTCGATGTCGAGGAGCGTGTCGACGCCCTCCTGGTATTGGAACGACAGCCCGCGGACGCTGATCTCGTCCTCCAGCCGCTCGAATGAGCGCGGTCCCGAAGGCACGATGAATTTGCCCTCGTCCGAGAACAAACCCGCCACCGCCTCGAGTCGTGGCAGTTCTTCCGCGACCTTGAGGCTGAACTCGCTCAGATACTTGTAGTCCGGCAAGGCCTGCTGGAGGATGAGCAGGAAGGCACCGAACGCGGCTAGGTCGCCGGGCCGGAAGTCCCCTGCGATGTAAATGACCGCCCCTTGCACAAACAGCATGACGAGGAGGATGACGACCTCCTCCACCGGGTACCGAAGACTCACGATCCGGTCGCGACGAACCGCTATGTCCTGGGCCTGATGCAGGACTTCCGTATGCGTGTCGGAAGCGGCTTGCTCCTGCGAGTAGGCTTTCACGAGCGGTATGGAGCCCAGGATGTCCAAAATCCGCGAGCGCATCCGCCGGTCGACCTCGATTCCCTCGGCCGCAATCCGTTGCACTCGCCGGTTGATGGTCGACATGAACCAATGCACGAACGGCAGCGTAACCACGAATGCGATCGACAGTGGAATGGACATCCCGACCATCACGATGGCCTTGGCCACCAACCCGACGACGTAGCGGAACACCTCCTCCGCCGCGATGAGAAGACCCAGTACCGAGCTCGACCACCCGATCTCCGCGTCAATGCGGCCGAGCGACTGGCGGTCGAAATACTGGCGACCGAAGCCCAGTACCCGTCCGAACGTCTCCTCGCCGACGCTGACCCGAATGCGCTCATTCCGCGCGACCACGTAGAGCTTGCGCAGGTACTCGAACAGCAGCTTGCCCACGCGCCCGAGGATGATCAATCCGACCACGATCACGATGAGGAGGGAGTCGCGCGCAGGCGAGTCGCTCATCGAGTCCGGAGGCAGCCGCCCGATCCACCCGAAGACGCGGGAATCCGCCAAGAAGTCGAACGAGTTGGAAGCGACTGCCTCGGTCAGCGGAATGAGCAGTGAAAAGGACGCCGCTTCGAATGCGCCCGCCAGCAGTACGAGCACCGCAGGCAGCACCATGTGCCACGGGCGGACTCCGGCCACGCCCCAATAGTGGCGCAGCACGCCCCGCGGCGTGGCACGCGCGTTGGCTTCGGAAGTCTTCATGGGGCGTAACCTCCTCGGGGGAGGTCGCGGGCGGTGGGCCGAATTCCAGAGTATAGCACCGCTAGATCCTGCGAACGACAGAAATTGTTGCGCTGCTTAGGGCGACACGGCGCTCGAGAACAGTCCCGCATACGCCCCTCCGACCCTCTCTGGAGACACCTCAGCGCGCGCGTACCGTACGATTGCCTCCCGTCTGCCGAACCACACTTCGCGGGCGGCGAGCACCTCGACCAGGGCGCCGGCCAACGCCTTCTCGTTGGCCTCCAACACGTCGGAACGCGGCTCCTCGAGGCGTTCCATGGTGACGTCAAGCGGGTCGCCGAGTGGGTTCGGGACGACCCGGCCCCGCTGGTCCTGGTCACCGACCAGTTGGCGAGCGGACCCGCAGTCACTCAGCACGAGCGGTAGTCCGTTCCAAGCAGCCTCAGACGCGGCGATGCTCCAACCCTCGAAGAAGGAGTTGGATACATAGGCGTCAGCAGCCGAAAGAACCGTGCCCACGTGCGACACCGGTGGCACGAGCCTCACGGCGCCGCGGCGCAGGAGCGCACCGTGTCTCCCTCTCACCTTCCGCACGTAGGAGCGATCGCTCATTGAACCCGCGAGGATCAGACAGGCGCTCGGTTCCTGCTCGAGAACGATCTCGAATGCGCGCAACAACCCGAGCACGTTCTTCTGAAGCGTGACCCGGCCGAGGTGTACGAGCACCGGCGCGTCGGACGACAGCCCCAACTGTTCGCGCGCCCACGCGCGCGGAACGGAGGCCGCGCGACCCGGGTGGACGCCGTTGGGGATGCGGTGCCGGGTAGGCTCGGTCCCTGTGAAGCGGGCGTAGTAGTCGGCCACGACGTCACTCACGGCGACGGTGCCGGTCAAGAGCGCGCACTTGCGGGCTTCGCGCGACCAATCCGCGGTACGGAACCAGGCGTACGCGTTCTGCACCGTTTCGTACATGGGTAGACCTAGGCCTGCGAACGTCTCGACCACCTCGAGGTCCACGAAGTGGGTGGATAGGGCCTGAGGGGCGACCTGCTCAGCCCACTTCCTCCATTCGGGAGCGCGGCCGTGACCCACCGTCACGTCCACCCCCCCCGCGGAGAGCCGGTCGGCGACCGCGCCGCCCGAGTGGGTGCAAAGCACGTGCGGCTCGACGCCGAGCGCAGGAAGCGTCTGGGCGAGGAGGGCAACCATCTCCTCGAGACCACCGTGGTCGAGCGCGGGCGCGACGAGACCGAGTCGGAAGTTGCGGGTGTCCACAGTCGGACCCGTGACCGGCGTGAGCTCGTCCGTGGCGTCGATCGCGCGCCGCACCGCCGCTCCCCCCCCAGCCCGGGTGAAGACGTGTCCCAGGCGCCGCGCCGGTGAGCGAATTGTCTTGAGCATGACCGCTCGCTCGTCCATTGCCCGACCGGTGTCCTCGAGGATCGTGTTGTGTCCATGCACACGGTAACGCACCCCCTCGAGCGCCTCCGCATAGACGACTCTGTCCGCGCTCAGCTCGAGGGCTCGGAGGACGAAGTCGTAATCATGGACGTACCTGTACGCCGAAAAACCCCCGAGCCTGCGCCACAGCTCGCGGTGGAAGAAGAAGTTCGAGGTGGTCACGGCGAAATTGTGGCGGAGAAGCGCCCTCGCGAGCGACCTCGAGCGAGACGGCTCCCCTCGCGCCTCGCGGTACCACCGGGACGAGTCGTGGTCGGCCGAGAGAGGGTTCCCCGATGCGTCAATCAGGCTGACGCTACCGATGACGAGCCCCGCGCGCGTCGCGCGGGCGACGCCCCAGGCTTGCTCGAGTCGAGTCTCGGTGAACTCATCGTCTGAATTTAGAATCGCTATATAGTCGCCGGTGCTCAAAGCGACGGCACGGTTGATCGCTACATGCGCACCGCGGTTCTCCTGCGTGATGACCCGCATGCCGGGGAAGCGCAGCTGGTCCAGAATGTCAGGCGTCCCGTCTGTGGACCCGTCGTCAACGACCACGAGCTCGCCGGCGGGCAGGGACTGTGTCCGAACACTCTCGACGGCCTGCCTCACCCAGCGTTCGTGGTTGTATGCCGGAATGACGACGGAGATCATCGCCCGCTTCGTCCGACCCGCGGTACCGTTCGGAGTGGCTGTGTCCGCGGCCAGACCGAGCAGTGCATCCACGCGCTGTACCCACGAGTTTCGATCGGCGAAGTCGGCCATCTCTCGTCGGATCTCGTCCGAGAGGCTGGCCCGTTCGGTTTCCTGGATCGCCTGGACGAAGTCCGAGGCGTCGGCAAAACGCCGAACGCCCGGGATTCCGCTCAGCGTGTCTATCGAGGGGCCGACCACAGGCAGGCCCATCGCCACGAACTCGTAGACCTTGAGCGGGCTCGTCGCCTGCGTCACTTCGTCGGCAGTCCACGGAAGGAACGCCAAGTCGGCGTGCGCCAGATAGCCGGGGAGCGCCTGATGCGGCTTCAGTCCGAGAAAGACACAGTTGTCCGGTAGCCCACGCCCTTCCCGGCGATGGTCGCCAACGAACACGAACCGGGTCTCCGGAAGGGCTCGCGCGGCCTTGCCCACCAGGTCCCAGTCGAGCCATCCACCCCACAGGGCGCCCACGTAGAGGGCGATCCTCGGCGCGCGGGGCATGTCTGACGGACGCTCCGCCCCCGAATCGGTGCCGAACACGCGGCTGTTGTACGCGTTGGGTAGTAAGTGGGCCACCCGCCCGGCCAGCAACTCGACATGCTGCACGAGCTCCGGGGCGGAGGCCACCAAGATCCGGGAGGCTTCGGCGATGCGGAGCTCGGCCTCGGCTCGGTACCACCCGCGGCCGAGCTCGGAGTCCCATCGGTCAATGCAGTCATAGATGGTCACTGCTCCGGCGGCGCGAGCCTGAGCCAGGACCGGCTCCCAAGTGCGCACGGGAACCTGAGTAATGACGACTGACCCGGCGCTGCGCAGATACGGGTCCAGGGCCGCGCGACCCCGCGCTCCAGAGAGCGAGGTGAGGGCGACGCTGGTCAGGAGCGGATGATCGAACCTCATCCCCAGGTCCACGGTCTCCGTGACCTTGCCGTGACTCACGAAGAGCACGCGGAAGTCTCGGTCGAGAAGCTCCAGCGCCAACTGCGCGCTCCGCTGTCCCCCACCCGTGTCGTGAATCGGGTTGGCGGAGAGTATCACCGCGGCTCCGCCGGCGGTTACCTCGGATCCACCCAAGACGGCTCCAAGATTCGCAACCAGTCGTTCTCGACGACACTGGTCGCCACTGCCGCGACGACGACGGAACCGGGCGGCGTCACAAGCCAGCGCCCGTCATCCTCTTCGATCCACGGATCGAAGAAGGAGGGGCCGGAGACCACGTAGCCCCCCTCAGGGTGACCGTCGATCCTGCTTCCCTGCCACACGATGTAGTCGGGGTGGTATTGGACGAGGTAAGCGCCCGCTAGGTCGGCCTCTGACTCGGGGCGAGGCTGCG
>JAOTVA010000124.1 GCA_029863645.1 Gemmatimonadota bacterium | reverse complement strand
CCCCAGCGTGTCGACACCGTGCAGGAGACCGTCCTCGAAGGGCGCGGCATCGGTCTCGTCGTCGACCTCTCCAGCTCCATGCTGGCCGAGGACATGGGCGAGGGCCAAAGCCGTATCTCGCTGGCCCGGGAGGCGGCTGTACGCTTCGCACGCCGTCGGGTGTACGACGAGCTCAGCCTCGTGGCTTTCGGAAGCGAGGCGGTCACGCGAGTCCCGCCGACCACCGACCGAGACCTCATCGTCCAGGGAGTAGAGTCCCTCGAGATCCAGCTCGTGCGGGACGGAACCGACATCTCCGGTGCCATCCTGACGTCGGTCGCGCGGCTCCTGGAATCGGAGCGTGACCCACGCGTGGTCGTGCTCCTCACGGACGGTGCCCACAACGGACCGGAGATTCCTCCGCTCGTGACCGCGCGGGCCGCCGCGGCCGTCGACGTCCGCATCCATGCGATCAGTGTGCTTGCCCCCCCTAACGCGCAGGTCGGCCTGGCCGGATCTATCGTGAGGGACCGTTTCGGTGGAGAGCGAGAGACGGTGCTGCAAGGAATCGCCGACATCACAGGGGGGCGGTACTTCAGGGCCGCGGGACCCGCCGCGCTCGATTCGATCTACGACGAGATCGATCGCCTCGAGACGCCCCGCCCGCGCGTTGAGGATGTCGAGCTACGGCACCCCTTGGCGGGCTGGTTCTTCCTTCTGAGTCTCAGCCTTCTCTCACTTGATGCGCTCCTGCGGGGATCACGGTGGGGGCTCCTGCATTGACCTTCACCGATCCGTCCCTCCTCGTCATTGGCGCCGCGCTGACCGCCCTGGTTCTGGTCGGCCTGTGGAGCCATGGCGCCCGACGTCGGCGCCTGGCTCACTTCCTAGGCGGCCGCCGCGCACTGGACCGTGTCTCGCGCGGCGACCTGTACCGCTTTGGAGTCAGGCGCGCCCTCTTGCTCGGCCTTGCCGGCCTCGCGCTGTCCGGCGCCGCGGCGGACCCGCACTGGACCGACGCGCCACAGCCGGTTGCTCCCGTGAAACGCGCCATCATCGCCATCGATGTATCCGCGTCCATGCAGGCAGCCGACGCAGCGCCCACTCGGTTGGCACGAGCCGTATCGGTAGCGCGCCAGCTGATCGATGATCTCGAGGGTCAGGAAGTGGGCCTCCTCCTCTATGCCGGCCGCTCCTATCCGCTGGCGCCTCCGACGCGCGACGTCGATGCGATCCGCTTCCTGTTGGGCGGCGTGGCTCCGACCATCGCGAGCTCGTACGATCCGGGTACACTCATGTCGGTGGCAATCGACGAGTCGACTGCGCTCTTGGCATGGGGCGCCGATTCGGTCGTGGCGCTGCCGGCACCCCCACCGCCGGAGCAGATGATCATCTTCGTGACCGACGGAGACTCCGACGAGCCCGACTCAGCGCTCGACGAGGCGCTGGCCAGGGCTCGTGAGGCCGGGATCGAGGTCCACGCGGTCGGCATCGGAACCGAGGCGGGGGGCGGCATGGTCATGCCCCGAGGCACGTATCAAATGGGAGGCCCGGTGTTGGATGCGAGCGGCCGCCCGGGACGATCCAGCCTCGATCCGTCTCGTCTGCAGCGCCTCGCAGCAGGAGGCGACGGCCGGTACGCCAACGCTGAAGTCGTTCAGGACCTCGACGCCCTTGGCGCAGAGCTGAGGGCGCCGACCGTGCCCCCGGAGGCGGCCCCGAGTGACGCAGCGCCCGCGTGGGCCGGATACGACCTCCCGTTCTTGTTGGGCGCGCTGGCCCTGGCCTTGATCGCCCTGGAGAGCTTGTTCGACGTGACGCTTCCGAGGCTCGTCTGGCTGCGGACCCGGGAGGCCACATGACCCCAAGACGTACCGACCTCCGTTGGGTCGTGCTGACCCTCTTGATCGCTGCCGCCGGCGTGTCCTTGTTGCTGCGCCAGCACTCACGCAGCGTCGAATACGGCAACCGCCTCTACCACGAGGGCGACGCTGAGGGGGCCGTTTCGATCTACGGCCCTGCGGTGGACCGTGGCGCACGTGGGGCGCACTACAACCTGGGCACAGCCGTGCTCGCGCTCGATTTCGACTCGGCCGATGCGGTCTTGACTGGTGTGATCGAATCCGCAGACCCGTCGACCCTGCAGCGCGCTTACTACAACCTTGGATACGCGCTCTTCATGACCGGACAGGTACCGCGACCCATCACGCCGGACTCGGCGGCATCAGTACTGATGCGCGCGGTCGAGAACGGTCGCATGGCCCTGCGGCTCGATCCGTCCGACGACGCCGCTCGCTGGAACCTCGCACTGGCGCAGCGCGCGCTCGACGCCATGCAGCCACCGGGCTCGAACCGAGGGCGAGAGAGCTCAGGCGAGAGCGATGACGAGATTCCCATGAACGACCCCGCGATGGCGCGCTCCGAGACGGCCGAAGCCGAGTCGGGCGCCGAGCCGGAGGATGCCAGAGAAGCGGACAACACCGGTCCGCGCCAAGGACCACGAGAAGGAGCGCGGGAGGCCTGGGCCACGCAGGACCCCGGACCCATGACCCCGATCGACGCCGCCACCTTGCTCGCGCGGGTGAGTGACGAGCCGGAAGCCCTCATCAGAGGGCTCTTGTGGTCACACCGGCCCGACGTGGCGTGGTGGGCCGGCCAAGCCTATCCCGGCGGGCCGTGGTAGGACTCGGGTACCACGGCTTCCCGTGGTACCCGATCGACTAGCTGACCTAGCGACCCAGCAGGCGCGGTAAGAACCGCGTGAGTCCCTGAACCGGCCCCACCTCGCCGGCGATGACGTTCCCCTGCGAGTCCACGGTGACGCCCTCGCCCATCGTGCCGACGCCCCCCATTCCCGAGGCGCGCGCGGAGAAGTGCTCGGGCACGTAGTACCACACGTCGCCGGTACGGGCGCTCCCCACGCGTAGCCCCTTCCGCCAACCCGGGTTGTAGTTGTCGTCCGACTCCGAGTCGATGGCGTAGAGTACGTCGTTACTGTCGATGAAGAGTCCGCTGATGCGGCTGAACTGGTACCAGGTGTCCAGGTGATTGCCCATCTGGTCGAAGATCTGGATCCGGCGATTGCCGCGGTCGGCCACGAAGAGACGCCCCTGCGAGTCCATCGCGAGCGAGTGCGGGGAGCGGAACTGTCCGTCGGCGTAGCCCCACTCGCCGAAGCTCATGATGTAGGTGCCGTCCGGGGCCCACTTCGTGATACGGCTCTTCGACGTCGGTCCCGGCTCATCCTGGAACTGGGCACCGTGGGTCTCCGCCACGAAGATGCTTCCGTCCGGCGCCACCAGAACGTCGTTGGGCTCCGTGAAGTGCGTGGGTGGATCACCGGTCTCGCCACCCGTGCCCAGCGTCATCAACAGCCGTCCCTGGGGACTGAATTTCAGAACGGTGTGGCCCTTCCCCGCCGCTGCGGGATTCTGTGCAAGCTCGGCTGCAGTAGCGGAGCGGGCGTCCGCGACCCAGATGTTGCCCTGTCGGTCCACGTCCATGCCGTGTGGCCAGATGATCTGACCGGCACCGAAGCTCTGCACCACGTTTCCATACGGGTCGAGCTTCACCATGGGGTCCACGTTGGACGTGGCACACGAGTTCGATCCACAACGGTCACCCGCCCAGATGTGCCGACCGTCGATGTCGACGTTGACCGCGCTCACTGATCCCCAGGTCCGGCCATTCGGGAGGTGGCCCCAGTTCCGCTGGGTCTCGTACGGGTTGGGCCGGTAGTTGACTGGCTCGACGTTGGCGTGCTCCGCGGGCCCCGAGGAGCCGCGGGCCTGCGCCTCGGCCGCCGCCGGAGCGAGGGCCAGCGCGGCGAAGAGCCCAAGCGTCAGGGTGGAACGGAGACTACGGGTCAGTGACGTGTTCATGAAGCGCCTCGGATTCACGGTGCTGGGTTCCCGGCCTGCGGGAAGGAGTTGATCGGGCAAAGTGTGGGGATGGCCCTTGGCGTGCCAGAGAAGCGTGGCGACCAACAGGGCTGAAGCCAAGCTGCAAAGGCCGCCTGCCGCTAGCTTCATGTACGCCCACTCGGCGGCCTTGAAGGTGCTCAGTCCCGGAGTCCTCGTGTCAGACGAATTCACACTCAGCCGAACCAGCCACGCGCACGTCGCCGATGTGGAGCTCCGCGAAGAGATCCTATCCCATACCGGCAACGACCAAGCGACCCAGGGCATCCTGAGATCGATCGATCGATATGGCGACGATGCGTCCATCCTGCGGTACGAGGTGTCTCGGAAGACCAACAGCCGGGCCTTTCGGCACGGTAGCGCCGCCGCTTGGAGCGTGAAGGCCGTCCGCGCCTAGCCAGGTCCCGCGGAGGAGACGATGTCGCGTACGGTGTTGTACGAACAGGATGGAAGGGTCGCGACAATCACGCTGAACCGGCCCGAGCGTATGAATACGATGGGAGGCGACCTCAACGAACGGGTGCTCGACGCCCTCCATCGCGCCGCCGACGACCCGGACGTTTGGGCTGTCATCCTGACGGGCGCTGGCCGCGCCTTCTGCGCAGGTGGCGATCTCGATGCGATGAAGGAGCGGCAGAGCGACCCGATGTACGCGGGCTCCAGTCCCCGTGCCCGGGCCGAGCACCTCCGCCGGATGATGAGCAGCTCCCAGCTTCTTCACGAGATGCCCAAGGTGACCATCGCTGCGATCAATGGAGCGTGCGCCGGCGCGGGATTCTCGTGGGCGTGCGCCTGTGATCTCCGCTACGCAGCAGCCGGCGCCAAGTTCAACGTAGCGTTCCGCGATGCCGGCCTGAGTGGTGACTTCGGCGGCACGTGGACGCTGCCCCGCATCGTAGGCCCCGCCAAGGCGCGGGAGCTCTACCTCCTCAGTCCCCGGTTCGACGCCGTCGAGGCCGAGCGCATCGGGCTCGTCTCCAAGACGCTCCCCGATGTCGAACAGCTACTGGCTCACGTTCGCTCGGTCGCCGAGCAGATCGTTGATGCGGCCCCGATCGCAGTCCGTAACATCAAGGCCAACCTCAACGACGCGCTCCGCCTCAGCTTTTCCGAACTGCTGGACCGCGAAGCAGCCCGCCATATCGAAGCTTCACAGACCCAGGACCACCTGGAGGCGGCCTCGGCGTTTCTGGAGAAGCGCCGGCCCGAGTTCAAGAACCGATGAAGCTCGTCGCGACCGAAAAGGCCGAGCAGAACCGCGCGGTCGCCGACCCGTGGACCGTCGTCCATTTCGCGACCGGCTTGGCGCTCGGATTGATCAACGCTCCTCTGCGCTGGTGGCTCCCGGTGGCGGCGGCGTACGAAGTGGCGGAGCACTACATCGAGGAGTCGGACGTGGGGAAGGAGCTCTTCGATGTCAGCGGGCCCGAAGTCGTCCCGAACGCACTACTCGACCTTGCCGTCTTCGCGGCAGGGCACCAGCTGGGACGGCTCTGGAACCGGACGGGCTGACCGGAAACCCTCAGACTTCGGCGCGCTTATCCAGTCGTCGGCCGAAGGTGCGCAGCCAGTGGTGATAGCGATCAGCCAACCTGGAGTGAGCCCGCTCAGCAACGGGCACCCAGACGCGTGTGGCCTCCTCGTGGATCGCCCGCCACCAGTCGGGGTCCTCGCGCAGATGGGCGTGCCTGAGATGGTCCAGCCGCTCCGCCAGAGCCGCCAGGAGCGGCTCCGGCGCGAGCGTGACCAGTTGCTCGAGCAAGCGCGGATCGCCGGGTAGGGGCAGAGCGTCCACGATGTCCGCCACCGGGTCACCGAGGGCACCGCGGACCGCCGCGCTGCCTAGTCGCAAGTTGCGATCCTCGCTCTCGTGTACGGCGGCCGCACAAAGCGCGGTGATCGACACCGTTCCCACATCCTGTAGCAACACCAACATGGTGCGCCCGGGATGCAGATACGCCGGATGGTGATCGTCATCGACCGCCTCGAGTCTCGGCTCCATGGCGAGCGCGTGCGCACGTCCGAGGACTTCCACCTCGGACGGCGTCATGCCTCGGATGAGCGCCGCGTTCGAGACCGAAAGGGCCATGGCCGCCGACCGCTCCATGTCCGCTCCTCGGTCAGGATACGGGTTCTAGCGGAGCGTAACCGCCGGGTTGACGTAGTCGTCCGGTAGCACGCGATCGGGATCCGGGCGGACGCTCAGGTAATGGACGTGGTCCGGGATGCTCGACCAGCCGTGCGGCACACCGGCGGGAATGATGATGACGTCCCCGACCTTCACGTCGATGGCCTTCACGTTGCCCACGATCACGCCGCTGCAGGACGGTCCGTTGAGGAGCGTCGTGACGCCGCTCTCCGGGGCCGATTGGTTGCCGTTCAGGATCGCGCCGCCTGTGACCAGCGTGCCAGCCCCGGACACCACGACATAGGTTTCCGTCTGATGGTCGTGCGCGATGCCCCGTGCCCCACTGGGCGGGCCGCTCGACACCCCGCACGGGCGCGCCGGCGGAGCTGCTGCGCCGCGGCCGGCAGCACCGGGGGTCAGGGCGCCGCGTTGAATGATGCCGACGGACAGATTGAGCTTGCCGATGTCCCGGCTCACGATTTGTCGATCGGTTCCGGGAATCGCGTTCACCTGCTGGATCTGTTCGGCTGTGATGTACGTGGCTTCGTTGATCTCGAACTGCTGCGCTGCCACACCAGCGGGCAACGCCAGTGGTAGCAACAGGAGAAGCGATCGCAGTGGATTCCTCATGGGTGCTCCTGTTCCGGATCGGACCGAGCATCGCGACGGCGATGCGGGGCGCCAACGTAGGTAACGCCAGGAAACCCCGTCAATCGGGAGTCCGTCAGCCGGCAGGTTCACCCGAGGCGGCTCCCATGCGACGGAGGACGTCCAATGCCTCTCGCGCGACCGCGAACATGCTCACCATACGGTCCACATCGGTGTCGACCCCGGGCGCCAGTACCTGCAGTTGGTGTGCCGTCGGGCCCATTCTCTTGCGGTGCTTGCGCCCGGCCCGGCCCACCCCGATCCGGAACGAAACCGGGGCCGCGAACGCGCTGGCGAGACCACCGCTCAGGATCGAGCGCACCCGCGAGGCGGGCCGCCCACGGACCACGTATCGGCGTGCGAACTCTCGGTCCCCCACGGGCAGGCCGCCAAACCCGATCTTGCCCGCCATCCGGTCGAGAAAGGTCTTCGGCCGCGCGGTGAACCGCAGCCGCTCGCGCCCCAAGAAGACGGCCGACACCCGCGTATACGTCGTATTCGAGCCACCTGAGTTCACAATCTTGAGATCGAGATGGAGCGTCCACGGGTCGCACTCGAGCTTCACGCCGAACCCGCCCAGCCACTTCCCCTCGCGAAACGACCCGCCGACCGCTTCGGCAACGGCCTCAACCGCCTCGCGACGAGTGCCAGCGGAGCCGCTACGCGCCAACGTATCTGGCCTGGAGCCGACGCATGCCCGCGAGCCAGCGCTCTGGATCTTCGCCCTTACGTCTTATGTACTCCGCGACCTCCGGATGCGGCAATACCAAGAAACGCTCGGCGTCCAACGCTTCGATGACCGCGTCGGCCACCTGTTCCGGCTCCATCACGCCGTCGACGGTGGCCACGCTGCCCTCTCCGGATGTGAGCATCGGGGTCCGCACGGCCTGGGGACAAAGCACGGAGACACGGATGCCCTCCTCGCGGTGGGTAATGGAGATCCACTCGGCGAGAGCCACCGCCGCGTGCTTCGTCACCGTATAGGTCACCGATCCGATCTGCGAGAGCAGTCCCGCCGCTGATGCGGTGATGAGGAGGTGCCCACCGCCGCGTGCAATCATGCGCGGCACGAGGTGGCGCGCGACGAAGACTTGCGACATGAAGTTCACCCCGAGCATCCGCTCCCAGGTGTCCTGAGGCGTTTCGAGCCCCCCCCGCGTGAAGATCCCCGCGTTCGAGCAGAAGAGGTCGATCGGCCCCTGGTCCGCCTCGGTACGCTCGATGAGGTCGAGCACCGAAGACTCGCTCGCCACGTCCACGGTCACGGGGACCGCCACGTCACCGATCTCACCCGCCACTGCCGCCGCGCCTGCTGCGTCCACGTCGGCGACGACAATGGTCTTCGCGCCCTCGCCAGCGAACCGGAGCGCCAACGCACGCCCGATGCCACTCGCCCCTCCCGTCACCACGACCACCTTGTTCCGCACACGCATGAACTACTCCAGGGTGCGAGCCGCGAACGCTAAGACCTCGTCGTCCTCGATGAAAAAGTGGAGTCCGATGGGATTGCAGCAGACCTCACAGTCCTCGACGTAGTCCTGGTCGGCCGCGCTCGGATCCAGAAGCATCGTGATGCCCTCACCGCAGTAGGGACAGTCGAAGGGATGCTCGATCACCTCCGGGGTCACCCGCAGACCCCGGAGGTGGCGAATCGGCGCGACGAGTGCGCTCCCGTCAGTCGGGCAGCCCGAACGTCACCATGGTGTTCCCAGAGATCACCGAAATGTACTGCTGGCCCTCGACCTCGTAGGTGACCGGAGCCATCACGATCTGGCCGCCCAGCGCCGCCTTCCAGAGCAGCTGCCCATTACGGGCGTCGAACGCCTGGAAGTAGCCCTCGCGTCCGCCGGTGAAGAGCAGATCCGACGCCGTGGTCAGCATGCCGCTGTCGCTCACGTCGAACTGGTCGTAGGACCAGCGCGGCTCCATCGTCAGGGGATCCATGGCGATCACCTGGCCGTGGCCTACCTCGTTCGTCCAGTTGTTGATCGGGTTGGTCCGGCCGATGCCGATGGTCGGCGCACCAGGGACGGGCGCCAGCACATCGAAGCCCCCACCCAGGAACGCGCGACCCGGCTGGTACTCGGACTCCTCGGGCCGGTAGATCGTCGCATAGTCGTCCCAGGCCGCGAAGTAGAAGAGGCCCGTCCGCGGGCTGAACGACGGCGGATACCAGTTGGTCCCACCCTGGTTACCTGGCCACGTGGGCATGCCATCCGGCTGCGGGGTCGGGATCGGGCGACCGTTCGCATCCAGGCCGCTCGACCAGTTCACGCGAACGTAAGGCTCACCCGAAAGGAACTCACCCGTCGCCCGGTCGAGCACGTAGAAGTAGCCGTTCCGGTTGGCCCAGAACATCAGCTGCCTCTGCGCCCCCTCCCACTGCATATCCGCGAGGACCGGTACCTGCACCGCGTCGTAGTCGTAGCCGTCGTTTGGCGTGAACTGGAAGTGCCAAACGAGCTCGCCCGTGTCCGCATCGAGCGCGACGACGGCGTCGGAGTATAGGTTGTCGCCGGGGCGCTGACCGGCGTTCCAGTCCGGCCCGGGATTGCCGACGCCCCAGTAGGTAAGGTTCAGATCCGGATCGAAGGAGCCTGTGATCCATACCGGGGCGCCACCGTGCTCCCAGTCATCCCCCTCCCAGGTGTCGTGACCGGGCTCGCCGGGCCCGGGGATCGTGTAGAAACGCCACGCCTCTTCGCCGGTGTCTGCGTCATAAGCAGCAACATATCCGCGAATCCCGAACTCGCCGCCTCCCACGCCGACGAGGACTTTGTCTTTCACGACCAGGGGGGCCATGGTGATCGAGTACGCGAGGTTCACGTCTCCGACCGCGACCTTCCAAAGGGGTTTCCCGTTCGTCGCGTCGAGCGCGACGAGGTTCGCGTCCAGCGTCCCCATGAAGACCTTGTCGTCCAGGATGGCTATGCCGCGATTGTTAGCGCCGCAGCATACCAGCGCATTCGCTGCATTCGTATGGCGATAGACCCAGAACACACGGCCCGTGCGAGCGTCGACCGCCATGACGTCGTTCGGCCGCTGCGTCACGTACATGATGCCGTCGACCACGATCGGGTTCGACTGCCATGCGCCGAAAACCTGATTCGGGAGCATCCACTTCAGCTCCAGATCGTCGACGTTGGCGCTCGTGACCTGATCGAGGCGGCTGTAGCGCTGACTGGAGTACGTGCCGTTGTAGGTGAGCCAATTCCCGGGCTCGTTCGCCGCCCCCAGGATGCGCTCATAAGAGACCTGGGCCTCAAGGGACCCGTGCGCGATGAATCCGCTCAGGGCGGTTACAGTCAGAACCGCGCGTCGAATGATCTTCATTAGAGTCCCCTGAGTGAAAGCAGGTAGCCGATGACGTCAGCGACTTCGTCGCTCGAGAGCCTCGTGGGCTCGTGTGTTGGTGACCGGCTGATCTCGAAGTCCACCAGCTCTTCCTTGAC
>JAOTVA010000123.1 GCA_029863645.1 Gemmatimonadota bacterium | reverse complement strand
GTGAAGCGGTTGTTGCGGCGCGTAACCCGCGCAATGACCGACTTGGGACGCTGCTTGGTCACCGACGTCTCGACCCACTCCGTCCTGCCATCGACCTCACGGCCGATGAGGGTGACGTAGTCCTTGGCCATGAAGCGCGTCATGAGTCGATCCGCGCTCAGCTCGATGCGGTTCAGCCACTTCACCTGCGCCACGCCGTACCATCCAGGCACGATGAGGCGCACCGGGAAACCGTGCACCGTCGTAAGCGGGCTCCCGTTCATCTCGTAGGCCAGGATGGGGTTGCGTTCCCAAATCTGTTCGAGGGACATGGAGCGCGCGAAGTTCTGCTCGTACTCGTTGCCGCGGATCTCCTCCGTGCCCGAGTCGGCGGCCCAGAAGTGGACCTCACGGGCGTCGTCGGTCCACCCGGCCTCTTCGAGCAGCGGGAGCAGCGGCGTGCCCGTCCACCTCGCGTTGCCGACCATCCCGTGGAACAGGCCGCCACTGTTGCCGCCGCACTCGAAGACCGTCGTGCGCTCCACGCGGGGGCGGGAGCGAAGTTGATTCAGGGTGAGCGCAACGGACCGGTTCACGAGTCCGCCGACCCGTAGTCGATAGCTCGATGCGTCGAGCTCGGGGATCGGGTAGTGCGACACATTGAAGTAGTCCCCGACCGGCGTGGTCCACGAGTTCAGCTCACGCATATCCTGGGCGATGAGGAGCTGGCCCGGGAACTGCTCCTGACCCCCACGACTGCCGGTGAAGGTGTCCGGCACGTCCGTGAACGGAACCACCATTGCGTCCTGGGCGAACCAGGTGGAGGGGAATCCTGGAATCGGCGCGGCGGCCAGCCCGACGGCAACCATACCCATCCTGCCCACGGCCTCCCTTCTCGTGACGTTGTCGGCGGACCCGTTCGATTCGGGTGCAGTCATGAGAGTCTTCCTCGACTTGGTGGACTATGCGTTACATGGAGAGCAAGTAGGTGACCTTCACGAGCAACTGGTGGTCACGGTACTGCTCCACGAAGGGCGACGCCGGGATGTCGATGTCACGCCTCGCCTCGTCATAGACGATGTAGATGTCGCTTCCGGGCCGGTACGTGTATCTCAGCCTCGCACTCGTGCTCAACTGCTCGGTCAGTGAGTTGTACTGCGAGAGCGTCCGCAGCGAAAGCCGTGGTGAGAAGCCGTAGTCGACCTGGAACGAGGCGATGTCGGCGGTGAAGTCGCCTGCCGGAAGGTCCACGACGCTGCGCGAGAAGCGACCCGAGGTGGACAGCTGGTCGGTGAAGCGGACGTTCAGACCACCGCCCCAGTCCGTTCGGTCCCCGTCCCAGAACGTTTGCGGCGCGTAGCGTAGGTTGTACGAGATCCGTCGCGCGGGGTTGCTGTTGAACATCACGTTGAAGTCCCAGAATCTGTACGTACCGGGGTCGATCGCGATACCGCTCGCCACGAAGAACGGGTCGTCGAGGACCTCCGTGTAGCGGTTGTACATCACGTTGAAGAAGGCGCCGTTCTCAAACCGGGTCCCGATCATGTGGTGATACTGGCGGCTGACGGTGCGTCCGCCCTGGTCCCGGATTTCTGTGATGTTCCACATGGGCTCCATCATGCGGATGCCCCAGCGGCCCGGCCTCGGATTCATCTCGAAGTGGAACTTGCTGCGCGTGATGCCCACGCGGGGCACGAAGCCGACCTCGGGATTGAAGTTGTCGCCCAGGTCGGTGTGTTCAGCATAGACGCGCCACGAGGGGGAGAGCCATCCGGCCCTAACGTGGCCGGCCCGGTCGCCTTCGGAGATGCCTGGCGACGAGGTCTCCGCCAGGAATCCCTCTAGGGTGAACGAGGCGGTGAGCGGAAGCATCATGTCCACCGCGAACGTGCGGTTGAAGCCGCCGCCCCGCGAGGCCTCCTTGTTAATGACGAGCGCACCGATCTGCGATCGCTCCAGGATGTCTCTGCTGTACCGGGCCACGAAGAAGTTCTGGCCGGGCTCGATCAGCGCGCCGGTCGAGTCCTGTAACTCTTCGACCTGGATATCCATGATGGCGATGTTGTTCCCACCCAGCTTCCCGGTCAGTCGTGCCCCGCCCAGAATCGGTACGGTCTGTCTGGATGGAGTGATGCCGATGCGGCGGGTGAAGAAGAGGTCGGCGATGCGGCCCAGGGAGTTCGTCGTGCCGACCGCGAACTGCGCTGCGTTCTCCAGGAAGAACTCCCGTTTCTCGGGATAAAACAGCGCGAAACGCGTGAGGTTGACTTGCTCGTTGTCGACCTCGGCCTGCGCGAAGTCGGTGTTGTAGGTCACGTCGAGGTTGACGCCGGGCACAATCCCGTACTTCACGTCGACCCCCACTTCCTCGGTATGGGAGTTCTCGCTGAACGTGGGTTGGCGCTGCCACCGCCCGCCCCCGGTCGCATACGGTTTGATGCGAAGGTCGAGCCCACGATCCAATGAGTGGAGTCCGTCCAAGCTTCCTGCGAGACTCACGCGGGTGAGATCGAACGCCCGCGGAATGGGCGCCCAAAAGACCTCTTCGTTCTTCGTCCGAATGTTGCGCTTGAAGTTGATTCCCCACGACTGGGGCTCGGTGGCCGGAAAACGCATCGTGACTAACGGGATCTCGATCTCGGCGGTCCATCCGTCCTCGGTCCGTCGGGCCGAGGCGGCCCAGACGCCGTCCCAGTCTCGGTTGACCGCTGATGCGCTGGCTCGGCGGTCACGTCCGCCCTCGTCGAAGACCTGCTGGTCCAGCTGGGCTCCAAGCGGAGTCACGACGAACATGTACGCCGACCGGGAGTCCCTGAACGTGTCGAAGATGACCTGGAAGTTGTCCTCGTCGAGCAGCCGGTCCGCGTCGCGGCGCATTTCCGTCGCAATCGGACCGTTCGGGGAGGAATCGAACGCGCGCACGCCCAGAAATAGCCGCGAACCGTCGTAGAGAACACGAACCTCTGTGCGCTCGGTGGCCGGGAATCCCTCGTTGGGTTCTTGCTGCGTGAAGTCGTCCACCACGGTGGCCGACGCCCACACTTCATCGTCGAGAATGCCGTCGATGCGTGGGCCCTGCGGCACCAACACGGCATCGATCTGAAAGGCAGTCAACGGTCGCGGGAGCGGGGCCTCCGAGTCGGCTACTTGAGCCGCCAAGGGGGCAGCGAGCGTAAGCAGGGCCAGCGCGAGTGGCGCTATGGGCGCCAAGCAGTGCTCATTTCGAAACGATGTCATCGCCCCTCGAGGGGTTGTGCCGCCACCCCGTGCGCGGGCGACGAATCATGACGTAGTGGTTACCGGCGGTGGGCCCCAAACGGGGAGGGGCAGTGCCCACACACTTGCCAAAGATAGGGGATTGCGAGGTGGCGGAAACCCACTTTCAGCGGGTCTCCGGCGCGATCGGTGTTCGCTTGCACACGTAGATGGGCCGGCCTAACCATACACGCAGCGGGCGCTCCCTTCGCCCCAATCCCTGATTCCCCCTCCGGACAACCCGTGCGACTTCCCAATATGCCCAACTTCTGTACGCTGTCGGCCGGCACGGCCGCCCTCTTGATCCTGTCGGCCTGCAACACTGGTTCGGAGTGCGATTCGTTCCACCCTCTGTGCACGACGATTTCGATCGCCAACGTCGCGGCTACAGAAGACGGCGGCAACGCGGTCTTCACGGTCACATTGTCCGCTTCGGCCGCGTCCACGGTGACGGTCTTCTTCACGACGACGGACGGGTCGGCGACGGCCCCACGAGACTATCAAGCCAGGGCGGGCACACTGAGCTTCCCGTCCGGTACAGTCATGCGGCAGATCACGGTACCGCTGTGGCCGGACGTCTATGACGAAGGCCCGGACGAGACGTTCACGGTGGTCTTGAGCGCGCCCACGGGCGCGACGATTGCGAACGGAGTCGCGACAGGTACGATCACGGAGGACGACGCATGCGCGCCGACCGGCACGATTGCCGTGGGCGAGACCGTGACCGACGATCTGGAGGGTACGGGCTGCTTCTTCCCTGGCGGCGAGTATCTGGACATGTACCTGCTGACGCTCTCCTCCGCGACGGATCTCTTGATCGACCAAACCAGCGATGATGTCGACTCCGAGCTCTACCTGATGGAAACCGATGGTGTCACGGTCGACTCCGATGACGCCGGTGGCTTCGACATGAACGCGCGGATCGACCTGACCAACGTGCCGGCCGGGGACTATTTGGTCATCGCCAGCAGCTTCAACGCTGCGGAAGCGGGACAGTACGACCTCTCAATCAACCGCGTGTTCTACGGCGCCACCGCAAGAAACGGACTGGTCTCCGCGCTCTACACCCTGGATGCGACGACGGGAGCTGGGACGATGATCGGCTCGATCGGCTTCAACGACGTTAGCGCGATCGACTTCAACCCCCTCTCGGGGGTGCTGTACGGGTTCGGTGAGCGCGTTGCCGACTCAGTGAAGGTGCTCATCACCATCGACCCAACGTCGGGCGCGGGGACGGAGGTCGGTCCGTTGGGCATTGTAAGCAGTTGGAACGTCGGAGGCATGTCCTTCCGAGCCGACGGAGCGGTCTTTCTGTACCATCAAGACGCGGGCGATCACACGATGTTCACGGCGAACGTCACCACGGGAGTCGCGACGCTGCTGGGTTCGACTGGCCTGTCTGGCGCCGGAGGAAACGGCTTGGCGTTCAGCCCCAGTGGGACCCTATATCACTCGCAAAACGACGGCATTGCGGGAGCGTCCCACACAATCGACACGTCGACAGGAATGGCCAGCCCGCTCGCGACGACTGCGGGACCCCCGACATGCAACTCTGCCCGTATCGGGGGAGCTGACTTCCTTAGCGGCGGTAGCACGTACTACGGTGTCCTCAAGTGCGGCTCCGGGGGGAGCGGGACGGCCTTCCTCGCCGTGGTCGATTTCGAGTCCGGTGACATCACGGAGATCGGACCGACCGCGGCGGCCATGGACGCGCTCGCGATTCGTTGAATGGGATCGCGAGCCTAAGGCAGCGCGAACGTCCAGACCTTGGGCGGATTCGAACCCGACAGGATCGTCACGTACTGGCGGCCCTCGATCTCGTAGGTGACCGGCGTGCCTGTGCCGTTGCCTACATCGGCAGACCAAAGCTCCTGACCCGTGCGGGCATCATGCGCAATGAGCTGTGCTCCCGAGCCGCGGAAGACGAGGTTGCCGGCCGTCGACATGGTGCCGCCGTTTCCGCCCGTCGACTCCGCGCGCCAGACCTCCGTGTTCGTGATGGGGTCCCACCCCAGGAGCATCGTGCGCGGCCCTGGAATCTCGGGCCGGGCGGGACGATTCGCGCCGCCGCGACCCGTTCCGGTATTCCACTGGCCCCGCTGGTAGTTCACCGTCGCCCGCTCGTAGTACGAATTGGTGTTCTGCGCCGGCAGATAGACGAGCCCTGTCGTGGGATTCCAGGACATCGGGCGCCAATTGTGCGCGCCGGTTGGGCCGGGTGAGATGTAGACGCCCTGACCGGTCTGGCCGTAGCGGGCCTCGGGGACTTCGATGGGTCGGCCGGTCTCCTGGTCTACACCGGTCGCCCAGGTGAGGGCGTCTGCGTATCCCTGCGCCGAAATGAACTCGCCGGTGATGCGGTCCAGGACGTAGAAGAAGCCGTTCTTGGGGGCCTGAACGAGGACGGCTCTCTGGCGTCCCTGGATCGTCAGGTCGAGCAGCATGATCGGCTGGACGGCCGTGTAGTCCCAGTCGTCGCCCGGCGTCGTCTGGTAATGCCACACGTACTCGCCCGTCTCGCCCCTCACCGCCACGATGGACGACAGGAAGAGGTTGTCACCGCCTCCCGGGCTCCGCTCGTCACGGCTCCACGGCGACCCATTCCCCGTGCCGATGTAGAGCAGGTCGAGCACCGGGTCGTACGCGAACCCGTCCCAGGCCGTGCCGCCACCGCCGACGACCCACCACTCCCCCGTCCACGTTTCAGCGGCCATGCGCATGGCGTCGTTCTCGAAGCCGTCGGCCGGATTGCCTGGGACCAAGTGGAAGCGCCACGCCTGGTCACCGGTCTCCGCATCGTATGCGGTCACGTAGCCGCGCACGCCGTACTCGGCTCCACCGTTTCCGATGATGACGTTGCCCTTCACCACCCGTGGTGCACCGGTGATGCTGTAGTCCAGCCCCATCGGCGTGGTTTGCACGCTCCATTCGATCGCGCCGGTGTGGCGATTCAGCGCGACCAGCCGACCGTCCAACAGTCCGACGAAGACCTTGTCGCCATGCATCGCCACGCCACGGTTCACGGCCCCGCAGCAGAAGCTCGGGCCACCCTCGGAACCGGAAGGGATGCCCGGGTCCCAGTGCCAGATCTCTTCCCCGGTGCGTGCGTCCAAGGCGAAGACGAAGCTGAACGGCCCGGTCGCATAGATCACGCCGTCATGGACGATGGGCGTGGCTTCGAGGCGCGCGCCACGCTTTGGGATGTCCCACGACCATGCCACGCCGAGGCGAGCCACATTCGCCGCGGTGATCTGGTTGAGGGGGCTGTAATGCGTCTCGGCGTAATCGCGCCCGTACGTGAGCCACTCGGCGGCAGGAGCAGCCACCAACGCGGCCTCGTCCACCTGCGCCACAACAGCGGCCGGCGCGGCGAGCGCCACCAGCGTTCCCACCAATGCGACCAGAACGCCTGCGTCACGGATTGGCCGAAGCACCATCATCGCCTCCTTAGTGATGAAATCGAGCTTGATTATCACGCGCCGTCCGTCCTCCCCGCTACCCCCAACACCAGGGATCAACCAGGCACATGCTCCGCTGACGCTCAATTTAGCCTTGGCCGCGCCGAGGAGTTCCGGATAGCTTTAGCCTCCCCCAGGTCGAGTCGCACGACATACCCGGCGATATGACCGAACCCCAATACAGAGTTCTCGTCGCCGACGACGACGAGATGATCCGCGAGCTTCATGCCGAGTTCGTACGTGGCTTCGGATATGAAGTCGAGGTCGCGGCGGACGGCATCGAGGCGATCGCGAAGGTCGGCCTGGGCGTCGACCTCGTCCTGACAGATGCGCACATGCCGAACCTCGACGGGTTCGACGTGGCGCGGCGCATCCGGCTCACCAAGAGCTCGGAGGAGTTGCCCATCGTCATGGCGACGAGCCTCGAGGCGCGCGAGGACCGGCTGAGGGCCTACGAGGTCGGCATCAACGACTTCATCAACAAGCCAGTCGATCACACCGAGTTGAGGCTCCGTCTCAAATGGCTGCTCGAGCTCAAGTCGGCACACGATAAGCTGCGGGCCAGCAAGCAGACACTCGAGGACAAGGTTCAACTGCGCACCAAGGAGCTGCGCACCGCGCTCGAAGAGGTCACCCGCGCACAGCGACTCGTCCAAGAGGGCCACCTGGACACGATTCGGCGGCTCACTCTCGCGGCCGAGTACAAGGATCACGATACCGCGGGCCACATCGAGCGCATCGGCCGCTACGCGGAGATCGTTGGCAACGCGATGCACTTGGCTCCCGGGATGGTTGACCTCCTACTCCATGCTGCTCCGATGCACGACGTCGGCAAGCTCGGCATCCCGGACAACATCTTGCTCAAGGCAGGCCCCCTGACCGATGAGGAGCGGGCGGTCATGAATACGCACACTACGATCGGTGCTCAGATCCTCGCGGGCTCGACGTCGCCGGTGATCCAGATGGGCGAGCGAGTCGCGCTGTCACATCACGAAAAGTGGGACGGCACCGGGATCCCGCACGGCTTACGAGCGGAGGAGATTCCGATCGAAGCCCGCATTTGCACGGTCGTGGACTTCTTCGACGCGCTCACGATGGACCGTCCCTATCGTCGCGCGGTTCCGAACGATGAAGTGGTCGAGATGATCCTCAAGGAGACCGGAACTCGATTCGACCGCTCCGTGGTGGAGATCTTTCTGGATGTGCGCCGCGATGTCGAGGCGATTCAGGCGGAGTACCTGGAGTGATGGCACGCCCGGTCTTAAGCTATGGGACCTTCCGAGGGTATTTCCGGTACTCGAAGTGAGGCCGCGGGCTCGGTTCGGCTTGCCGTCACGTGGACACTCGGCACATCTTTAGCTGTCCCTCTCACCTATCCCATGCGACCGATGAGCTATTTCACTAGACCCCTCAGCGTTCTCGCCGCGATCGGCCTGGCCGCTTGCGCATCGTCCAGCAGTGAGCCCATGCCGGCCCCGTCTGCGGCTCCGGCTCAGGCCGCCGCCGCCGCCGCGGCTCCGGCCGTCGGAGGTGGCGAGGCCATCATTTCCGCGACGCAGGTCACGACCGGGCGCAATCAGTTCCGCTCGATGTGCACGGAGTGTCATACGGCCGCCGAGTTCGGCGACGCCACGTTCCAGCTCAAGTGGAGCAGGCGTTCGGTGGGCGACCTGTATGAGTTCATCCTTACGGCGATGCCTGACGACGCGCCGGGTATCCTGACGCCGCAGCAGGCTGTTGACCTTACGGCGTTCATGCTGGAGATGAACGGATTCCCGACCGGCTCGGCCACGCTGGATCCGGATCAGGCGGAGCTCGACGCGATCACCTTGGCGCGCATCCGTAGCGAGTAGGTCCGACGCTGACGCGCGGGTCGAGTTGCACCGACCGCGTGCCGGAGACGTTTCTTGCGGGCCCCGGCCGATTATTCGGCCGGGGCCTCGTCGTTTGTCCGGACCGCCTCCGGGAGGTGTCCGGTAGGATCTTGGTGACATGACCCCACGAAAGGACCAGTCAGCGGGCGAGGCCACGGCCGAAACGACGGCTCGGGGCTTGTGGGCGCTGTGGTTCGTGGCGGTCTCCCTCGTGGCGCTCGTGGCCGTGCCCGCCTACTTCGACGCCCGAGCGAGCGAGGTCCAAGAGCGGATCGGCCTTCTGGAAGAGGCCGGCGGATTGGGCTCCAGCCTGTCGCTTTTGAAGGCTCAGCAGATGGCCCGCTTCGAGTCTTTCTTGTTCACGGAAGATCGCTCGTCGCGGGACCTGTACATCGCGGCGATCGCGGAAGAGGATTCCGTATTCGAGCGCCTTGCCGTCTTGGCCCGAGACCTCGATTTCGTTGTGCAGGAGCGCCTGGCCCAGCTGCACGTACGAACAGTTGCCTGGCACTACGAGAACCAGCAGGTCTTCCGTAGGGACTCGATTGGGGACGCCCTCTCGGTCAGCCGCGGTGCGTACAACGACCTCCAGCGCAGCACCCGTGAGCTCGCTCGGGCCATCCAGAGCGAGGTCGCGGAAGGCCGGCGGGCCGTTGGGCGCGTCCGGGCGCTGCAGACCCGGCTCACCTTCGCGCTGGCCATCCTCGCGTTGGGTGCAACGGTGATGGTCGGCCTTGTCGGCTGGAAGTTCCGAGACCTGAGCGCTAGGGCCGAACGGAGACGCCGGGACGCCGTGCGCGCCCGACGAGAGATCGACGCCCTCGTCGCTGCGACCGGCGATGGCGTGCTCGGCATCGATTTGGATGGGAAGTGCATCTCCCTTAACCGCGCCGGGGCGGAGTTGACGGGCTACACGGAGCGGGAAATCAAGGGACGTGACGTGCACGACACGCTGCTCCACACCCGGGCGGACGGAGGCAGCTGGGCGCGGGAGGATTCGCCGATTCTGTCCGCCCTGGCGGTCGGCGTCAGCGCCGACTCCGGTGACGGAGCCATCCTTTGGCGTCGCCGAGCCCGGTCATTCCCCGCGCGCTGGTCCCTTAGGCCGATGGTCGACGGCACGGAGCTGCGCGGGGCGGTGCTGACCTTCACAGACATGACGGAGATCTACGAGAAGGAGGAGGCGCTCCACCGCGCAATCGAACAGCGAGAGGACGTCGTCTCGATTGTGTCTCATGACCTACGCAATCCGTTGGGGGTGGTCCTCGCGGCGGCGGATCTGCTTCTGGACCTGCCCCTCGACGAGGCCGAGCGTCGCCGACAGGCGCAGGTCATAAGGAGGTCGGGCGAGCGGATGCAGCGCCTCATCGAGGACCTCTTGGACGTCGCCCGAATCGAAGCGGGGGCCTTCGTCGTCCACCTCTCCACCGAGGAGCTCCTCCCGATTCTGATGGAGGCGCATTCGGTCTTCGCCGATCAAGCTAGAACAAAGGGCATCCGTCTCGAGGTCGCCGAAGCTATCGGCGATCCAAAGGCCAGGGTCGACCGCGACCGGATCATGCAAGCGCTGTCGAACCT
>JAOTVA010000122.1 GCA_029863645.1 Gemmatimonadota bacterium | reverse complement strand
GTCCACGAAGTAGACGTCCGGCGGGATCTTGATGACCTCGTAGGTCCCCTGGACCCAGGCCAGCACGACGCCCCCAAGCGTCCCGATGAGCGTGCCCGTCACGCCGATCCAAGCCCCTTGGAGCACAAACACCCGCAAGATACCACCGCGACTCATGCCCATCGCCTTGAGGATTCCGATCTCGCGGGTGCGGTCCGCCACAACCATGACGAGCGTGCTCACGATGTTGAACGCTGCCACGAGGACGATGAGGAAGAGGATCACCCCCATCGCGATCTTCTCCAGCCTGAGCGCGCTGAAGAGGGCCTGGTTCTGCTCTTGCCACGACTGCACGAAGTACGGGAAGCCGAGCTGATCGCCGAGCTCGCGAGCGATCTCCTGGGCGCGGCCCGGGTCGACCGTGCGGGCCCCGATCCCGCTGGCGGTTCCGGGGTCCAGGCCGATCAAGTCCTGCGCCGCCTCCAGCGTCGTGTAGACGTTCTGCAGGTCGTAATCGTACATGCCCGTTGTGAACGTCCCCGTCACCTCGAATGGCCGAATCGTCGGCTCGGGCATTCCGAACGAGTAGATCAGGTTTTCGAAGGAGGCGACCACCAGTGTGTCGCCGGCAAAGACTTGCATTCGGTCGGCCAGAATGCTGCCCATGAGCAGTGGCGGCAGACCGGACTCCGGCGGAGTCAGGTTGAGCGCACCCGAAATGATCTGGCGCTCCATGTCCGTCGGCGCGGCACGTGTGGTGTCGATGTCCACGCCGTAGAGTGTCGCGGACTGCTGGTACGGCCCCATCGAGCTCTGATGGATCACCGACACCTGCGACAGCGCAAAGGGTGCCGCGCCTACGATGCCGTCCGCAGCGAGCACCTTGTCCATGACGGCTTCCCAGTCGAGTAGCCGGAGACTCTGGCTCTGCTCCAAGACGTACACATGCGGTGTCGACTCGAGGATCTTGTTGCGTAGATCCTCCTGCATGCCCGTCATGACCGCGATGACGACGATCAGAGCCATCACGCCGACGGTCACCCCGCCCAAGGCGATCCACGTGATCAGCGACAGGAGGCCCTTTCCGCGGCTCGCGCCGAGGTAGTGCCGAGCGATGTACCAATGGAGCCGGTTCAGTCTTCGGTCCTCAGCATCGGGAAGAGGATCACGTCGCGTATGGACGACTGGTCGGTCACCATCATCAAGAATCGGTCCACGCCCATGCCGACCCCACCGGTCGGCGGCATCCCATACTCGAGCGCGCGGATGTAATCCTCGTCCACCGGATGCGCCTCCTCGTCACCCGCCGCCCGCAGCGAGGCCTGTGACTCGAAGCGGGCGCGCTGGTCGATCGGGTCGTTGAGCTCGGAGAACCCGTTGAAGATCTCCACCCCACCGATGTACAACTCGAAGCGCTCCGTGAGACGGGCATCGCCACGGTGTTGCTTGGCGAGCGGGCTCAGCTCCTTCGGATGGTCGATCACGAATGTCGGTTCCACGAGCATGGGCTCGACGAGCTCGCCGAAGAGCTTGTCGATGAGCTTCCCGCGACCGGCCCCCTTGAGGTCCTGCACCCCTACATCCTCGGCCTTGGCTCGCAGCTGCGCATCCGACATCTCGTGCACATCGGTGCCCAGCGCGTCGGACAAGGAAGCCACCAGCCCGATGCGCCGGAAGGGCGCCTCGAAGACGAGCTCGTTGCCCGCGTAGGTCAGCGTCCGCCTGCCCAACACGGTGTCGAGCACGTGGAGGAGCATGCGCTCCACGAGGGCCATCTGGTCCTCGTAGTCAGTGAAGGCCTGATACCACTCCAGCATCGTGAACTCGGGGTTGTGGAAGCGAGACAACCCTTCGTTGCGAAAGTCCTTCGAGACCTCGTAGACGCGGTCCAGCCCACCGACGATCAGCCGCTTGAGGTAGAGCTCGTCGGCGATGCGTAGGTACATCGTCTGGTCGAGCGCTTTGTGCGTGGTCACGAACGGCTCGGCCGCGGCTCCTCCATAAAGGGGCTGGAGCACTGGCGTCTCGACTTCCAGAAAACCCTCCCCGTCGAGAAAGCTGCGCAGCGCGGAGATGACCCGTGACCGGGTGCGGAAGACCTCACGCACCTCGGGGTGAACTGCGAGGTCCGCATAGCGCTGCCTGTAGCGGGCCTCCTGATCAGTGAAGCCCGAGTGGACGATGCGCTCCCCAGTCTCCGCGTCTGTCTCGACCTTCCCGAGCGGAAGCGGACGCAGCGACTTGGTGAGAAGCGTCCAGCGTTCAGCCCGTACCGTGACCTCACCTGTCCGGGTCCTGAACGCTGGTCCCTCGACTCCGAGCCAGTCGCCCAGGTCGGCGAGATCGAGGGATTCGAATGCTTCTTCTCCTAGGGCATCCTTGCGGAAGTAGACCTGGAGGCGGCCTGAGGCGTCCTCGACATGCGCGAAAGCGCTCTTGCCCATGTCCCGCCAGCTCACGACCCGGCCAGCGATCCGCACTGACTCGCCTTGTCCGGACTCGCTTAGAGATGCCGAGCCCTCGGCCTCTTCGAACGCAGCGATCACTTCGTTCGTCGCCGCGGTCGCATCGAACGAGTAAGCGAACGGCTCAATACCCTTGTCGCGGAGAGCCGTGAGCTTCTCGCGGCGTACCCGCAATACCTGACTCAGTTCTTCTACGTCGCCCGACACCGTCATGCCCCTGCCTGCTTGAGGTACGCCTCGATCAACGGATCGATATCTCCGTCCATGACGCCGTAGACGTCGCCAATCTTGGTCTCCGTCCGGTGGTCGTTGACCATCGTGTACGGCTGGAAGACATAGGAGCGAATCTGGCTTCCGAAGCCGATGTCCGCCTTGGACTCCTCGATGACTGCCCGAGCCGCTTCCTTTTCTTCCATGGCCCGCTTGTACAAGGCCGCCCGCAGCATCTTCATGGCCGTGCTCCGGTTCTTGTGCTGTGACCGCTCCTGCTGGCAGGCAACGACGATGCCCGACGGCTCGTGAGTGATTCGCACGGCCGAATCCGTCTTGTTCACGTGTTGGCCTCCGGCGCCCGAGGCCCGGTAGGTGTCGATCCTGAGGTCGGACTCGATGATCTCGATCTCGATGTCGTCCTCGACCAGCGGGTAGACGTAGACTGACGCAAACGAGGTGTGGCGCCGCGACTGTGCGTCAAAGGGTGAGATCCGCACGAGACGGTGCACGCCTCCTTCGGCCTTGAGGTACCCGTAGGCGCTCTCACCCAAGATCTCGAAGGTGGCGCTCTTGATGCCTGCCTCCTGCGCCGGCTGGAGATCCAAGACGTTGACCTCGTATCCGTGCCGTTCTGCCCAACGCGTGTACATGCGCACCAGCATCTCGGCCCAGTCTTGGGACTCCGTCCCCCCGGCCCCCGGGTGGATGGTGACGATGGCCTCGCGGTGGTCATCTTCGCCTTGGAGCATCGTGCGTAGCTCCAACGCATCCACCCCTTCCTGGAGCGCGACGAGGCCACGCTCGAATTCGGCCGTGAGGTCGGCGTCGTCTTCGTCTTCGAGGAGCTCTGCGAGCGCGCGGAGCTCGGAAGACTGACCCGAGAGCTCGGTCCAGGGCTCGGTCCACGCCTTGAGGCGATTCGCCTCGGCGATCACATCGCGGGCAGATTCGCGGGTGTCCCAGAAGCCCTGCGCCGCCATCTCCACTTCCAGCGCCTTCAGGCGCGCTTCTCGGACCTCCAGGTCAAAGGTACCCCCTGAGATCGCGGACTTTCTTTTCCAGCGCTTCGAGATGATGGAGCTTCTCTTTGTTCATCGTCCGCCGCGGCGCGCCCCCAGTTAGCTATCGGTGAAGCCCGAGCGAAAACGACGGAGGGGCCGCCCTCGCGGACGGCCCCTCCCATGTCCCAGGCCCCCAATCTTACCGGAGCGGGGCCTTCCCGAGTAGGCTCTAGAAGAGCTGCTCGCCCTTGGCCAGGATGTCGTTGAGCGCATCGGTCCAGAAGCCTCGGCCCGGTCCGTCTGCCATGTCGTTCCCGACCTGCTCCACGAATTCCTTCCAGGACTTGTCGATCTCTTCTTCGAAGTCCTGCACCAACGTGCCGTTCTCGAGTGCGGATACGTGCCGGTCCGCGTTGTACATGATCATGTCCGAGACGAGGACGCGAGCGAGCCGCTTCGCCTTGTCCGTGGGGTCACGCTTTCCGAACCGAAAGCCCCCTTCCTCGGCTGAGGGGGTCGGCAGCGGCGCGGCCGGCATCCCCGGAAGCGGCGGCGGGGGCATCTCGACCGCCGGCGGGGCCGGCACCACGTCGACGTTCGCGAAACTTGGCACCTCCGGAAGCGGCGGCGGGAGCGGAGGCAGCTCCGGCACCATTGGCGGCGGGGCCATTTCCTCGACCGGCTTCTCGATGCGGAAGATGTCGCCGCATGTGGAGCACCGCGCGCTCACACCCTTCGGAGGGATCTTGGCTGGATCGACCGGGAAGGACGACGAGCAGGACGGGCAAGTGACAGTGATGGCCATGATCGATTCGGTTCAGGTTGTCATTTAGGAAGGACGGGCTCGTGATGCTTTTCCGCTGGGCGCGACCTCTGGTCGTGAGCGACCAATGCGTCCACCTCAGCCGCGGATGCGGTCGGCAGAGCGGGCGATTGATGACGCCGGTCGACTACGTACTTCGAGCCCGGGAGGCTCTTTGCGAAGGCCTTCATCTCCGCGGCGAGCTCGCTGATCTGACCCGTGTGCTCGAAGACCTGGAACTGGTTGGTCACGACGCCGATCGAGAGCGCCATGAGCGGAATCCGATGGATGTTGCCGCGACGGTCTTTTCCGAGAAAGTATCCGGCCCGCCGATCCTCTTCCGTGTACTGGTAGGGGATCAACTCGTCGAACAACGTGATGACCTCGTCACATGTCCGTTCGAGATACTGCAGTGGCACGTTGAAGATGAAGTCGTCTCCCCCGATGTGCCCGACGAAACCCCCGGGGGCCAGGCCGCGGACCAGGTCTCGGAGGATCTTGGACAGGAAGCGAATGACGCCGTCTCCGAACGCGTACCCGTACCTGTCGTTGAACTCCTTGAAGTGGTCCAAATCGGCGTAGCAAACCGCGAAGTGCTCTCCGGCCTCCAACCGCGCTTGCATGTCCCGCGCGATGTGGTTCGTGCCCGGAAGCCTAGTGGTCGGATGCACCGAGACGTCACGGTCGGCCCTGCGGACGACTTGGTCGAGCCGCAACATGCGCTCGCGCTCCGGCAATCCTTCGGTCACGACCTCGTCCGCGCCTGCCGCCAGAAGGTCGGCGGCCTTGTGGGCCGCGGACTCAGGTAGCATGACGACGACAGGCACGATGCCCGTGAAGGCGTCTTGCTTCAGCGTTACCGCCAACGCTTCGGTCTCGCCTGTTTCGGCGTCCTCTTCCAGGACGACACAGGCGGGGAACGCCCGGTTGAGGAGGGCGCGCACTTCGTCGCCGCTCGTGACCGTCACCATTTCCAAGCCATGTTCGCGTGCGAAACGCACGACGAGCTCGGACGGTGTGGTACGACCGGGGCCGAAGTAGAGGATCGTCTTGTCGGAGGCCATGTATCCTCGTGCGGGGGGCGCACCAGCCCAGAGGTTACCGAGGTGCGGATGAAGGTGTCAATCTAGCTGCCAGCTTACGGATGGCCAGGAAGTCTATCTGGCGGGCTTCCTTGTCCACTCTCGTGACTTGGACCTCCAAACGCTCCCCAAGTCGGTAGCTCCGCCCGCTTCTGGCCCCCACCAACGCATATCGACCCTGGTTGAAGTCGTAGAAGTCGTCGTCGAGCGTCCGGACGTGCACCAAACCTTCGACGAAGAAGTCCTCGAGTGTGACGAAGACCCCGAACGGGGCCACACCCGAGATCCTTCCGAAGAACGATTCCCCGAGATGTCGCTCCATGAACTCTACCTTCTTGAGCGCGATGGTGGCGCGCTCGGCCCCCTCCGCGGACTGCTCACGCAAGCTCGACTGTTCTGCCACTGCCTCGAGGGCCTCGGCCTCAGCCTCCGACATGACCGCGCCGCCCATGAACGCACCCGCGAGCACCCGGTGAACGATCAAGTCGGGATACCTGCGGATGGGGGACGTGAAGTGGGTATAGCCCCCGGACGCCAGACCGAAGTGTCCCAGGTTTTCAGTGTCGTATCGCGCCTTCTTGAGCGTGCGCAGCACCAGGGTCGACACGAGCATGCGCGCCTCGGGCTCACGGGGCGCCTCGAGCAGGGCCTGCATATCACTGGGCTTGGGGCGCTTGCGCGTCGGCACCGAGATTCCTAGTGGTTTCAAGGCCTCGGCGAGCTCCACCACCTTCTCCGCCGACGGACTCTCGTGAACACGGTAGAGCGCGTCGAGCTCCCGAGCCTCGAGATCGTTGGCCACGACCTCGTTCGCCAGGATCATGTAGTCCTCGATGAGCCGATGACTCTCGGCGCGTTCGCGACGTTGGATGTCGACAGGGAGTCCGTCCCCGTCGAGGATGACCTTCGCCTCCGGCAGGTCCAGGTCGAGCGCCCCCCGGGCGCGCCGCTCCTTCCGGATCCCCCTGGCGTGGTCGTCGAGCCCGCGGAGGGCGTCACCCAACTCGGGGTCCGTCGGTACCCCGCCATCCAGAATCGCCTGCGCATCCTCATAGGAGAGCGCATGACGGCACCGAATAGTCGTGCGCTCGTAGCGCCGCTCGTGGACCCTTCCCTCGCGGTCCAAGACCATGAAGGCCGAGATCGCGAAGCGGTCTTGATCGACCATCAACGAGCACACATCAGATGAAAGGACCGCAGGCAGCATCGGGATCACGCGGTCCACCAGGTAGACGCTCGTGCCGCGGCTCAGGGCCTCCCGGTCAACTGGCCCCGAAGGCAGGACGAAATGGGAGACGTCGGCAATGTGTACGCCGACCTCGACCAGGCCGTCGGAACGTCGCTGCAAGGACAGAGCGTCGTCGTGGTCCTTTGCGTCGGATGGGTCGATCGTGAAGCAGAGCAGCTCCGTGCGGTCCACGCGGTCCGCGCCGGGGTTGGCCATCCCTCTCGCCGCCGCGTCCTCGGCGGCTTCGAGCACCGATGACGGGAACTCCAGCGGCAGGCTGAAAGCGTGCGCGATCGCAAGCACATCGACGCCGGGGTCGGAGAGCGGGCCGAGCACCTTCTCGACGACACCTGATGCCTTCGACCTGCGGTCACCGAACGAGCGCAACCGCACGACCACAACGTCGCCTTCCGATGCGTCCATAGCCTCTGAGGGCGGGACCATGATCTCCTGCTCCAGCTTCTCGCCAAGCGGAACCACGAACGAGAGTCGCTTCCCGCGGTGAAATGTCCCGACGACGGTCTCCCTCGCCCGGCGCAGGACCTCGACGACTTGTCCCTCCGGATTCCGGCCTCGGGGACGCCGCTCGATCACGGCGACGACGCGGTCCCCGTCCATGGCGGTTCCCAGCCGTCCGCCTGATATGAACACGTCATCGCCCGAGCCCTCCTGCCGTAGGAACGCGTCTCCACGTCGCGTCAGAGAGAGCGTGCCCGTGACCTGGTCGGCGCTCGACGCGGCCACGTAACGGTGACCCTTCACCCGCGCGATGCTCGCGCTCTTCTCCATCCCCTGGAGGAGGCGCCGAAACGACCGGTACTCCTTGGGGTCGAGCCGGAGCGTTCGCGCGAGCTCCCTGGCCTTCAGCGGCCGACCGGCCGTGGCGAGCGCGGCCAACACCCTAGCGCGGAGGGCGTCGCCGCCGTCGTTCATCGACCCACCGGAACGGTGAGCACGGCGCTCCACGCCGGGCCTACTGCGAGCGGGTTCGGCACGACGCGAAGTCGTGCCGCGACACCCTGGCCACGACTCGACAGATAGGCGTCGACGGCGGAAACGAGATGATTGGCGATTACGATCCCCAGTGCGGACGTCGCCTGCCTGAACCGGTCGTCACTGGCCTCGATGAGCGCGCCGAGCTCCTCGCGCCCCCCGGGCACCGCGGACCAATCCCAAAGGAAGGCCGTGCCGTAGGCGCGCTGGGTATAGTACGCCAGCGCGCTCTGGTACGCGGGATCGGTCTCGGGGACAGGGCCTCCCCCCGGAATGAAGATCTGACTCGCCAGAGTCCAAATCGAGCCGTTGTAGGTCGTCGCATCCATCTCGGGCTGCACCCCGGCGAGCCCCGAGTCGGTATCGAATGCACCGGACTGCCCCCACTTGCTCAGAGTCTCGTAGTAGTCGAAGTCACCGTCGATGCGGCCGCCGACCTGGAGCCGCCCCTCCGTCCAGGCGAAGTCGCGATATCGGTCCCGGTATTCGCCGCCCGCGCCACGCCGTTCGAAGAAGGCCACCCAACCGGCGACCTCGATGGCTCCATAGATCCACTTTCGATTCTGTCCCAGCGCATGCTGTCCCATGCCGGGCAGCGCGAGCGAGAGGAGCGTCGGGGCAAGCTCCTGGGCTCGGGGCTCCTGCCAGCCAGCCGAGGGCCCCGGGACGAGGAGCCGAACGTCGTGCATGGCGGGCAGAGTCTGGGCGAACGACGACGTCGCGAATAGGCCAGTCGCCAGCACCGCACTGACGACGACGCGAACGCGTCGCGTCAAAATCCGATCGAGAAGGAGACGTGCACAGGCTCCGTCTCGCCCGTGACCGTAGACACCGCCAAGGACTTGGCGATCGACAGGTCCAGGCGTTCGAAGCGGATGCCGAGTCCGACGCGCGCGCCGTCCTCGGGGTCCGAACCTTCGACCTTACCCAGGAGGTCCGCGAACACGTACCCTGCGCGGAGCGACAACGCGTCGATGGCGCCCGCCGTGAACTCCGTACCCATGTACAGTGAGGGTCGGCCCGGATCGCGCAGGCGGTCTTGCACCTCGACGGCCACCCAGCCGCCAAAGTCCTCACGCTCGGTGAGAAGGTCGATCACGTCGTAGGATGCTGCGACGCGGAAGCGCATCGGCAACGGATCTGCTTGCTCGACGTTCAGCACCTGTAGCTTAGGACCGACGTGCGCGACCATCGCACCCACCCTGAGCCGTGCGAGCGGATTGGCCTGCGCACCGATATCGAAGGCATACGTGGTCGCGGTCGTCCCCGCGTCCTGGCAGTCGCCGCGGCACGACAGCCGGAACTGGATCATCTTGAAGCTCACGCCGACGCTCAGTCCCGGGACCAACGTCGCGGCGCCCGACACGACACCGAGATGGTTCCTCACCGTGATCTGGCCGGTGATGTTGCCGAATTCGTCGGTCGAATCGAATTCGCCTGCATCGAGCAGAAGGTACGACGCCCCCAACGTTCCGGTCCCTTCACCGGCCAGGAGCACCGAGAGCGCGGTGGCGGTGCCGGCGACCTGATCGCCTCGGAACAGCACGAACCGGCTTCGGGTCACGCCGTCGAGCCCGGCCGGGTTCCAAAACGCGCTCTCCGGACCCGCGACTGTCGTCATCGCCCGACCGAGCGACACCGCTTGGGCCCCCACGGGGAGCAGGAGAAACAGGGCTCCCTCACCGGCCGATCCGCTCTGCGCACGTACCGAGGTAGCGGTCGCACACACGAAGAGAAGAGCTGAGAGGAGCCTAACGAGGCGTTGGTTCATCGTCGGATGGGAGGCGAAAACCTAGGCGGCCCAGATGGGCCCTGCTCTTCCGCCACGAGTCGAGGGGCTTGACCCACAAATCCAGGTACACGTGGCGACCCAGAAAGTGCTCGATCTTGGCCCTCGCCGCCGCCCCGAGGGCTTTGATGGCAACGCCGCCTTTACCGATCAAGATGCCCTTCTGTGACTTGCGCTCCACGTAGATGTCGACGTGCACGTACCACGGGTCTTGGTCTTCCCGAAATTCCTCGACGCGGCAAAAGACCGAATAGGGGATTTCCTGCTCGTACTGCTCGAAGACCGTCTCGCGCACCAGCTCGGCGACGAAGAAGCGCACCGGATCCGACGCGATCTCGTCGTCCGGGTACAGAAAGGGGCTCTCGGGCAGCGCCGACCCGATCACCTCGAGCAGCGCTTGGGTGCCATCTCCCGTGGAGGCCGAGATCCGGTGGACCCGGGCCTCGAGATGCTCCGTCACCCAGCGCTCCCAGGCAGCGATCGCTTCGGGTGGGGCCACGTCGACCTTGTTCAACGCCACGTGGATCGGGGCCGTTACCCCGTCGAGCGCTCGAGTGATGCGCTCGGAGTCAGCCGGCGTAGGCGAACCGCTGCAGTCCACGACCAAGAGGACCACGTCAGCTTCGGCCAGGGCCTCGAGCGCGGCGCCGTGGCGGGTCCGGCTCATGAGGTCACG
>JAOTVA010000121.1 GCA_029863645.1 Gemmatimonadota bacterium | reverse complement strand
GGGCTCGTAGGGTTCGATCATCTGCTTCTCCTGACACATCCGCTTGATCCACTTGTCGCTCTTGATCGGCATGGATCGGGACTCTCCTCAGGGCTCTCTCAGGGGACGTGGACGGCCTGGAAACGGCCGAACATAGGCGCGCCGTAGAAGGTGGTGCAAACGACCCAAAATCCCAAAAAAATGGGGGGTTCCTCCGGTTGACACTGTTACGGCGCGCCGGGTACCTTTTTCGCGCCGGTCGGGCCTCGTGAACATTTTCACAAATGCAGGCGACCCCATAAATGTCGGGAGCTTATCTCCCTCTCTTGCTCCTCTTCGGCGTCTCGATGCTGAACGCCGTGGGCATGGTCGTCACCTCCCACATCCTGAATCCCCGGCGCGACACGCCCCAGAAGCTGATGCCGTACGAATCGGGCATGATTCCGCTCGGCACCACCAAGCAGCGCTTCAGCGTGAAGTTCTACATGGTCGCCATCAGCTTCATCGTGTTCGACCTCGAAACCATCTTCCTGATTCCCTGGGCCGTGCAGATGCGTGACCTGGGCTGGAGCGCTTTCGTGGCCGTGAGCCTCTTCGTGATCGTGCTCGCCGTCGGCCTTCTCTACGAGTGGAAGAAGGGAGGCCTCGAATGGGTCTAGGCGATCTACTTCCGGGCGGTGGCACGCAGAAGAGCGAGGGTGGGCTCGGAATGTTCGGCGCCGGCAGCCCGACGTTCCTGACGACGAAGATCGACTTCGTCATCAATTGGGGCCGTCGCAATTCGCTCTGGCCGATGCCGTTCGGCACGGCCTGCTGCGCCATCGAGATGATGGCCGCGGCCGCCTCGAACTTCGACCTGGCCCGCTTCGGCATGGAGCGCATGTCGTTCAGCCCCCGCCAGGCGGACGTCCTGATCTGTGCGGGCCGCGTCCCCTACAAGCTCGCGCCGGTCTTGCGTCGCATCTGGGATCAGATGCCGCAGCCCAAGTGGTGCGTGTCGATGGGCGCATGCGCGAGCTCGGGTGGAGTGTTCGACGTGTACTCGATGGTGCAGGGGATCGACACGATCGTGCCGGTCGATGTCTACGTCCCCGGCTGCCCGCCTCGGCCCGAAGGGCTGATCTACGGCCTGATGATGATCCAGGAGAAGATCCGCGAGGAGTCGCTGTCTCGGCACTTCGAGCACCGCGCCGAGGACCCGGCCCTGGTCGCACTGGCGAAGGCCAACGAAGCCGAGATCGTCGGGCTGACGGGCCCCTTCGGGAACTCGACGCAGCAGGAGAAGCTTTCGGGCGCCCCTACAGACGACAACTCGGCCTGACGGTATGACCGAACGGCCATTGAGTGGGCTCGATGCAGTGGAGCGGGGTCCGCTCCCGTCCGATCCCAGCGCGCCCGCAGCGCCAGCTCCAGTCGAGGGCCAGAGCGACCACCCGTCCGTGGCAGCGCTCGCCTCCCGGTTCGGCCCGGCCGTTCAGGGCCACCGACTCATGGCAGGGGACCAGACCGTCGTCTGGATCGCGCCCGAGAAGAGCCTCGAGATCCTGACCTGGCTGAAGGACGATCCGGCGCAGCAGTACGACATGATGTCGGACGTCACCGGCGTGGACTACGGCAGCGGCCGACCCATCGAGGTCGTCTACCAGATGTTCTCGACGGTTCACAAGCGGGCCCTCCGGCTGCGCTGCCGGCTTCCGCTCGAGGCCTTGGAAATCGATTCGGTCGCCGGCCTTTGGCACTCGGCCAACTGGCTGGAGCGGGAGGTCTACGACCTCTTCGGGGTGACCTTCAAGGGCCACCCGGACCTCCGCCGCATCCTGATGCCGTTCGACTACGCCGAAGGTCACCCGCTCCGGAAGGACTTCCCTCTGCGTGGCCGCTTCAGCCGCGCGGAGCAGACCCGGCGCGCGCTGGCTCAAGATGTGGAGCGCTTTTACGGCTCTCAGGAGCTCGCTCACGGCGGCCCGCCCCAGCAGGTCCCGGCGCGCACCGAACCCGAGGCGGAGGGCTGATGGCCGAGCGCACCATCGAGGTCTCGGTCGGCCGCAACCCGGAGATGGGCGTCGACGGCTTTCCCGCGGCGAGCCCAATGCGGCCCTTCGACGTGCCGGAGCCACGGCTCGACACCGAGGAGATGCTCATCAACATCGGGCCGCAACATCCTGCGACGCACGGCGTGTTGCGGCTGATTTGTGAGCTCGACGGCGAGACGGTCATGAGCGTCACGCCCGACATCGGCTATCTGCACTCCTCCTTCGAGAAGCTCGGCGAATACCGGACCTGGAATCAGATCGTCCCGCTCACCGACCGCATGGATTACCTCGCGCCGCTCATCTACAACTGCGCGTACGTCATGGCGGTCGAGAAGCTGATGGGCATCGAGGTCACCGAACGATGCAAGGTCGTACGGGTCATCTGCATGGAGCTCGACCGCATCTTCGGGCACCTGCTCTGGCTCGGCACGACGGCCATCGACGTGGGCGCATTCACGCCCTTTCTCTACGCCTTCCAGCAGCGCGAGCGGATCTACACGCTGCACGAGGCACTGACCGGGGCACGCATCACGACGTCCGCCACGCGTGTCGGGGGGATGATGGCCGACCTGCCCGAGGGCTGGGTGAACGAGCTGCTCGACTTCCTGAACACGTTCCCGGACACCCTGCACGAGATCGACAGCCTGCTCACGCGCAACCAGATCCACATTGGGCGTACGCAGGGCGTGGGCGCCATCGGCGCCGCGGATGCGATCAACTACGGTCTCACCGGTCCGAACCTCAGGGCCGCCGGCGTCGACTACGACGTCCGCAAGGATCGCCCGTACTACGACTACGAGACGTACGACTTCGACGTCCCCATCGGCGAGCACGGCGACTGCTACGACCGCTACCTCTGCCGTATGGAGGAGATGCGCCAAAGTGTGCAGATCCTGCACCAGGCCATCGCGCGGCTCCCCGGCGGGCCCATCAACGTGCAGGATCCGAACATCTCGTTGCCCTCCAAGACCGAATGCATGTCGGACATGGAGAGCATGATCCATCACTTCAAGTTGATCACCGATGGCATTCCGGCCCCAGAGGGTGACTGCTACATGGCCATCGAGGGCTCGAAGGGTGAGCTCGGCATGTACGTGGTGGCAGAAGAGGGCAGCACGAAGCCCGTGCGCTGGCGCATCCGCCCACCGTCCTTCGTGAACCTGTCCACCATCGCGAAGCTGGCAGAGGGCCATCTGGTTTCGGACCTCATCATGATCAACGCGAGCCTCGACATCGTCCTCGGGGAGATCGATCGGTGAGCGACGTCCCCTTCAAGAACCCGGGTTGGGCCGGTAACACCGGGGAGTTCGACCTGACCGAAGATCAGGTACGCGGGGACGACTTCGTCGGTGAGCGTCCCAAGCACGGCGGGCATGCCTCCGGAGCCGGGACCATGCCGTACATGCTGGCCGGAAAGAATCCCGAAGGGCCGCTCTTCGAGGGTGAGTATCAGGAGCGCTTCGAGAAGATCCTCACGCGGTATCCCACGAAGCGAGCCGCGCTGCTGCCGACGCTCGCGCTGGCCCAGGAGATCCGCGGCCACGTGAGCCCGGAGTCGATGGACCGCGTGGCAGAGCTGCTCGATCTCTCGCCCGCTTACGTGAGGGGTGTGTCCACGTTCTACACGATGTACAACAAGCGGCCCGTCGGTCGATACCTGGTGCAGGTGTGCACGAATATTTCGTGTAACCTGTGCGGTGCCGACGAAGTCGTCGAAGCGTTCCTGAACTACACCGACACGGAGCTCGGCCGGACCTCCGAGGACGGCAACTTCACGACGATCGAGGCAGAGTGCCTCGCGGCGTGCGGCTACCCGACGTGCGTGCAGATCAACTCGCGCTACTACGAGAACGTCACGCCTGCGGAGGTGCCCAAGATCATCGAGCACCTCAAGGCGAAGGGAGGGGACTAGTGCTCCCTCTTCGAGGTTCGTCGAGCACCGAGGGCGTCGCCGCGCCGCTCTGGCAAGGCGCGACGACGAGGAATGGTCCCTCCATTTTGAGGAGGAGCAACGCAGCCAGAGTGGATGTGGCGGCGCACGAATGCCGACGCACCTCGGAGATGGAGCACTAGATGGCCTATCCCTTCGTGTCGGACAGAGAGGTCCGCGTTGTCAGCACGCACTTCGGCGACCCGCTCCAGCGTCGCATCGACACCTATGTCGAGCGCGGCGGCTACGGAGCGCTCAAGAAAGCATTCGGGATGGGGCCGACCGACGTGGTCGACGTGGTCAAGTCGTCCGGGCTGCGCGGGCGGGGCGGGGCAGGCTTCCCGACGGGCCTCAAGTGGTCGTTCATGCCGAAAGAACAGACCAAGCCTCACTACCTCCTGTGCAACGCCGACGAGTCCGAGCCGGGCACGTTCAAGGACCGCGAGCTGATTCGGTGGGATCCGCATCAGCTCATCGAAGGGTGCCTGATTGGCGCTTTCGCCATCCGGGCCTCTCACATCTACATCTACTGTCGCGGAGAGTTCTTCGAGGCGAACCAGGTGCTGGCACGGGCCGTCGAGGATGCCTATGCCAAGGGGTACGCCGGCAAGAACATCATGGGCTCGGGCAACGACATCGACATCACGGTCCATCAGGGTGCGGGCGCCTACATCTGCGGTGAAGAGACCGGCCTGATGAATTCGCTGGAGGGCAAGCGCGGCCAGCCCCGTGTGAAGCCGCCCTTCCCGGCAGCTGTGGGCGCCTTCGGCATGCCCTCCACCATCAACAACGTCGAGACGCTCTGCGCCGTGCCGCACATCGTGTCGAACGGCGGCGAGTGGTACCGGCAGTGGGGCTCGGAGAAGAGCCCGGGCACGAAGCTCTTCTGCGTGAGCGGTCACGTCCGCAAGCCAGGCAACTACGAGCTGCCCCTTGGCTTTCCGCTCAGCGAGCTCATCGAGGACGTCTGCGGGGGAATGCGCGACGGAAACGCGCTCAAGGCTGTCATTCCGGGTGGCTCGTCCGTCCCGATCATCAACGCTGAAGAAGTCGCGCGGTGCAATCTCGACTATGAGGGCTGTGTCGCGGTGGGTACGATGCTGGGGTGTGCGTCGGTCATCGTCATGGACGATACGACGAACATCGTGAAGCAGGTTCGCCGCATGGTGGACTTCTACGCGCACGAGTCGTGCGGACAGTGCACGCCATGCCGCGAAGGGTCGGCTTGGACCGCCCAGATCATGCGCCGCATCGAGGACGGGAAGGGGACCGCGGCCGACCTCGACACCTTGATGGAGATGACCCAGGAGATGGTCGGCACGACGATTTGCGTGCTGTCCGACTCGGTCGCCGCGCCCGTGCAGTCGGCCATCGAGAAGTTCAGGCCCGACTTCATGGCGCTCATCGAAGCCAACGAGCCGGCGGGAGTCGCCTACCATGGCTGAGCTGGTGAAGCTGACAATCGACGGCCACGAGGTCAGCGTGCCCAAGGGCACCACCATCCTCGAGGCGGCCAAGCAGATCGATACGCTAGTGCCGCACTACTGCTACCATCCCGGTCTGTCCTCCCCAGCCATGTGTCGCCTGTGCCTGGTCGAAGTCGAGGGCGCGCCCAAGCCGCTCCCGTCCTGTGTCACCACGGTCACCGAAGGGCAGGTCGTAAAGACCCAGTCGGAAGAAGCGCTCGGCCACCGCAAGGGCGTCCTGGAGTTCTACCTGGTCAACCACCCGCTGGACTGTCCCATTTGCGACATGTCGGGCGAGTGTGACCTGCAGGACTACGTGCACCTGGAAGGCCGCAAGCACGGCCGGGGCATCGAGCCCAAGCGCGTCTTCGGGCGCGACGACTTCGGAGGGGACGTCCTCTTCTACGGCGACCGCTGTGTCATGTGCACCCGTTGTGTGCGATTCATGAACGAGGTCGAGCAGGATGAGTGCCTCACGGTCGTCGAGCGAGGCAACCGCTCGGTCATCGACACGTTCTTCGACGAGGGCCTCGAAGGGACGCACTGGCATGGCAACGTCGTGGACATCTGCCCGGTCGGCGCGCTCGTCTCCAAGGACTTCCTGTACAAGGCGCGCGCCTGGGACCTCGACCACACCCCTTCGGTGTGCGCGAGCTGCTCACAGGGGTGCAACGTCCTCCTGCACACCCGGGACAATCTGGTCCACCGCGTGAAGCCCCGCGAGAATCTCGATGTGAACGCGTGGTGGATGTGCGACCACGGCCGGCTCGACTACGAGTGGATGAACGTCGGTGACCGCCTCGAGGCCCCGCTCGTACGCGGCAATGAGGGAACGCGCACGGCGAAAAGCTGGAAGGACGCGTTGGCCGACCTGCTGGAGCGCGCTTCCGCTCTGGACGACAAGTCGGTCCGCGCGGTCGCGTCGGCCCGCGCGTCGAACGAAGACCTGGGTGCCCTGGCCGAACTGGTCGGCGCGTTCGGGGGCGGCGAGACCGTCTTCCGCTCGCCCCGCGCCGAGGAGGAGATCGTCCTGAAGGGCTTCCCGACGCTCGCGCGCCGCACGGACCTCGCACCGAACGTGAAGGGGGCAGGGCTCCTCGGCATGAAGCGCGTCGGGGCCGACGACGCCACCGGCGGCCTGGAGTCGGTGGCTGGGCATTCCGGCATCGTCGTCGTCCTCGGTGACGCATTGGCCGACCAGCCCGAGGACTTCGGCAGCAAGGCAGGGCTCTACATCTACCTCGGCACGCACGACTCGGCTGCCGCTCAGGCAGCGCACGTCGTCCTCCCGATTACCACCCACGCCGAACAGGAAGGCACCTTCACGAACCACGAAGGCCGTGTGCAGCGCTTCTGGCCGGCTCTCGAGGCCCCCGGAATGGCACGGCCCGCCTGGCTGATTCTGGGCGCGCTGGACGCTGAGCTGACCGGCGAAGCCGGCCCGCAGACCGCAGCCGAAGCCTTCGCCGAGTTGAGCGAAGCAATTCCGGCGCTCGGCGGGCTGACCTACGAAGACCTCGGCACCAGAGGTGCCGTGGCAGGCACCAAAGGTGCCGTGGTAGGCACCCAAGGCGCACCAGCCGGGGCCGCCGCGCAGGCGGCGAGGGGCTGACGTGGAGTTTCAACCGATCTCGGGCATCTGGGCCTACGTCGCGATGTCGCTCAAGGTCACGGTGATCTTCACGGTCGTGATTGTCGTCGTCGCCTACACGACCCTGGCCGAACGCCGCGTGTCGGCGTGGATTCAGGACCGCCACGGGCCCAACCGCGTGGGCCCCTTCGGGCTCTTGCAGCCGATCGCCGACGGTATCAAGAACATCCTCAAGGAGGAGACGCTTCCGGCGACGGCCTCCCGGGTTTTCTTCGTCCTCGCGCCGGTGCTCGTCCTCTTTCCGTCGCTGGTGACGTTCGCCGTCATCCCCATCGCCGCGCCGTTGCCGACCCCCGCGGGCGTCGTCGACATGATCATCGCGGACGTGCCCATCGGCATCCTGTACGTGCTCGCATTCAGCTCACTAGCGGTGTACGGCGTGGTGCTGGGCGGATGGGCGTCGAACAACAAGTACGCCTTCCTGGGTGGGCTGCGCGCCTCGGCCCAGATGGTGAGCTACGAGGTTGCGTTGGGCCTGTCGCTGATCACGGTGCTGATGCTCGCCGGGAACGTGACGCTGACCGAGATCATTTGGCAGCAGCAACAACTGGGCATGTGGTTCGCGTTTCCGCTGTCGCTGGCATTCATCCTCTTCGTGATCTCTGCGTTCGCCGAGACGAACAGGCTCCCGTTCGACATGCCCGAAGCCGAGTCCGAACTCATCACCGGATACCACACCGAATACTCGGCCATGAAGTTCAGCGCGTTCATGATCTCGGAGTTCGGTCACATGGTGACGGCCTCGGCGCTCATGGCGACGCTCTTCCTGGGCGGCTGGGACCTGCCCGGTTCGTGGGACAATGCGTTCTGGTACGACGGGCAGCTCGTCCGCGCCGTACTCGCCGACGGCACCGTCCTGCTCGCGAACCCGACGTGGTGGAAGACGCTTCTGACCTTCGCGGGCTTCGCCGTGAAGACGGGCTTCTTCCTCGTCGTCTACATCTGGATCCGCTGGACACTGCCACGCTTCCGCTACGACCAGGTGATGTCGCTTGGTTGGAAGGTCATGCTGCCGACGGGCCTCGCGTACGTCATGCTCATCGGTGCCACGATCCTGGTGCTCGACGAGATCGGCATGGCATGGGGCTTCGGCTACGGTGCGGTACTCACGGCAGTGAGCGGCCTGGCGACCTTCGGCTTCATCTTCATGCTCGACCGCGGCCGGACCATCACCGGAGCCGCCGCGCAGAGGGCGCAGCGCGTCGAGACCAGGACGATCCCAGCCGGAGTCGTCCCGCACCCGACGGCAGAGGAGATCGCGTGAGCATCTCGGTGAAGGTCATGCAGCGCCCCGAGCCCGAAACGACCTCGTACCTGCGGGCGGCGCTGTCCGGCATGGCGCTCACCTTCCGGCACATGATCAACCCGGTGAAGGTGACGCAGCAGTACCCGGAGGAGCAGACTCAACTCAGCCCGCGCTGGCGCGGCACGCACGTGATGGAGATGCACGCCGACGGGCGCCCCAAGTGTGTCGCGTGCGGCTTGTGCCCGACGGTGTGCCCGGCGAACTGCATCCGGCTCGTCGGGGGCGAGGACGATCAGGGAAACCGCTACCCCATCGTGTACGAGATCGACGAGTTCAGGTGCATCTTCTGCGGCATGTGCCAGGAGGTCTGCCCGGTCGAGGCGATTCACGTGGGGCAGCACTTCGAGAACGCCGAGTACACGCGCGATCGCTTCGTCTACGACCTCGACCGGCTCATGGAGCAGGACCACCCGTCCACCAATTTGTGGGATCCCTCGGATCCGACGGGCGAGTAGCGTGGAAGCCTTTCTCTTCTACTTCTTCTTTGCCCTCGCGGTAGGCGGCGCCATCGGGGTCGTGGTTTCCAAGAGCCCCGTCGGTAGCCTGCTGTTCATGGTGACCACGCTCTTCGCCATCTCGGGTGAATTCGTGCTGCTCGAGGCGCACTTCCTCGCGGCCGTGCAGGTGATCGTCTACGCCGGCGCGATCATGGTGCTCTTCCTGTTCGTGATCATGCTGTTGAACCTCGGGCACGAGTATCAGCAGGACCTGAAGATCGGCGTCTTCAGCGTCGCGTGGATGGCTGCGGTGAGCGTGATGGCCGGACTGGTCGGCTGGGGTCTACGGGGTGATCCGGGCTTCGCAGCTTCGCCCGCCGGCGCTCAAGAGATCGAAGCCGCATTGGCCCAGTACGGGGCGGTCGGAGCGATCGCGCAGCCGCTCTACACGACCTACGTGGTTCCGTTCGAGATCACGGGCATCCTGCTCCTGGTCGCGATCGTGGGCGCCCTGGTGCTCGCGAAGAGGAACGCCTGATGATCGAGCCGACGCTCGCGCTTTCTGCCTTCCTGTTCATCATCGGGACGTTCGGCGTCCTCGTGCGCCGGAACGCCATCATCATGTTCCTGTGTATCGAGCTGCAGCTCAATGCCGTCAACGTCGCGTTCGTGGCGTTCTCGAACCTGTGGGGGATCGACGGCCAGGTCTTCGTCTTCTTCGTGATGACCGTGGCCGCGGCCGAGGCCGCCGTGGGACTCGCGATCATCATTTCGATCTTCCGGCACTATCAGACGGTCGACGTGGGCAACTTCAACCTGCTGAAGTGGTAGGGCGATGCTGACCGCGTACCTCCTCCAGGGCGGGGGACAAGCAGCTGAGGCAGGCGGCGAATTCCACCCGTTCCTGCCGGGCCTGATCGTCCTCTTGCCGCTGCTCGGCTTCCTGGCCAATGGCGTGCTGGCCCTGATGCACGGTAGAGCCTCCGCGGACGCAGTCCGCGGGGGTGGCGAACTGGACCTCGGCGACCGGGCGTCGCGACCCATGACGCACACGTTGCCGACATGGATCGGCCCGGGCGTAATGGCCGGCGCGTTCGTCCTTACACTCATCAACTTCACCCGCATGCTCGGCGTGGAGCTGCAGGAACCGGTCGTCCTGAGCTACTGGACCTGGATGGCCACGGGGACCTTCACGGTCGACGCGGCGCTCCAGCTCGACCAGCTCTCCATGGTGATGATGATGATCGTCACCGGGGTTGGCTTCCTCATCCACGTGTTCAGCGTGGGCTACATGAGGGACGATGCCGGCTATCCCAGGTACTTCGCCTACCTGAACCTGTTCGTCTTCTTCATGCTCGTGCTCGTCATGGGCGCGAGCTACCCACTGATGTTCGTCGGGTGGGAAGGCGTGGGGCTGTGCTCGTATCTGCTGATCGGTTTCTGGTTC
>JAOTVA010000120.1 GCA_029863645.1 Gemmatimonadota bacterium | reverse complement strand
AAGGCGTTCTGAGGAAGCAAACTGAATGAGACGGTCCAAAGGGAGAGCCCACGCCGTCGGCGGCACAATCAATACGGTGTTGTTGGTCGGCTTGTTCGCCGCGGGGGTGAGCCGTGACGCCTCGGCCCAGGAGTCGTTCCTGAACCGATGTGGTGCCGCAGTCCATGACGACGAGGGCTCCGGTTGGATCTCGGTTCCGCAGGGGCAGATCTTCTGCCCCCTCGCCGCGGACCCCAAGGCGGAGCGATCCTTTGTCAGCTACCTGAGAGGGGATTTTGCGACGATCGCCGATCGACCCCCGGATGTCGCATCGAATATCGCGGCGGTAGGGTTCGGAGACAGCTTCGCCCTCTTTCGATGGGCCGCGAGGCGTCACGGGAACGGGGTCCAGTTCGACGTGGCGGGAGCGGTCTTCAGCCAGTTCAATCTGGATCGTCCCAGCTTCGACCTGATCAACGCCGACTACCTCGTCGGCCTCCCAGTCACCGCTCGCTTCTCGGGCTTCTCGATCCGGGTTCGCCCGTATCACCAGAGCTCGCACCTCGGCGACGAGTTCCTCCTCAACCGTCAACCGGAGCGGATCAACCTTTCCTTCGAGTCCCTCGAGGTCATCCTCTCACAGGAGATCGGGCTGGTACGGATCTACGGCGGCGGCGAGAGCTTCTTCCGCAAAGAACCTGACGATTTGGCGCGCAGACTCGTGCACGCCGGAGCCGAGCTCCGTCCCGTGCTCTTCGGAGCCGGCCGGGCGCTGGCCGCAGTCGACTACAAGCTGGTCGACGATGGTTCGTGGAGCTACGCGTGGAACGTTCGGGCCGGGATCGAGCTTGCGCGCGTGCCCAGTCCAGGGCATCCCCCGAGGGTCGTCAGCATCGTCGCGGACTACTACAACGGCACCGCGCCGTACGGGCAGTTCTATCGAGACGACATCCGCTACGTCGGCGTTGGCATCAACCTCTCGCACTAGCCCTGCCGACTAGACCTTCGAACTAAGCGGTCTGCTCGGCCTCCCGAGCCTGCATCCGCTCCATCCGCTGCTTTGTAAGATGCGGCACGATGCCAAGCAGCCGCTGAATCAACATCAGCTGACCGCGGTGGTGCATCTCGTGTTCTTTGACCGACAGCAGCATCTCCAAACGGCTTTTCGGTGGCTGCGAGAACTCGGGCGGAAACGTCACCGACTCGGCCAGGAAGTCGTCCGACACGCCCTCGAGGAAGCTGGCCCAGATCTCGCCGGTTTGTTCGAGCAGCGCGACGACCTCGTCCTTCGTACGGGACATGGCCTCCTCTTCCTGAAGTTGGGTCATGAGCGGCATGTAGTCCCACCCGTCCATGCTCGACAGCTTCAGGACCGCATGCATCTCGTGCTGCCAGCGGTACGAGATGGCGATGTGCGTCAGTAGCTTCTCGACCGTCATGAAGCCGTCGGCTGCGCTGAAGTCGTACTTGTCGGCCGGGATGTCCCGGGCAGCCGCGAGCGTATTCATGCGAACCGTGCGAAAGCTCCGAGCGAGGTCTTCAGGTCCGTAGTGTTTCATGGGCGGACACTCCGTCGGGAGGGTGGGGGGCGACATAGTCGGGCGAACGTGTGCTCGGGCACAAGGTGACCCCGCAGAATGCGATGGGTGACCCCAAGCTCCCCTACGTGCCGCTCGGTAATCGCCCGACAGCGCGACCGCCACCCCTCCGCACAGATTTCGGGGACGATGACGAATCGTCCACCCTCCGAGATCAGGTATCGGGACGCCGACGAGGCCGACGCCCCTGCGGTGACGGAGCTCTTCCGCACGGCGTACGGGGAGGGGTATGTACACCCCCAAGTGTACGACCCCCGCGAGGTCAAGCGGATGATCTACGACGAGGACACGTTGGTCCTGGTCGCGGAGCACGCGCCCAGCGGGCGGATCGTGGGCACGGCCGGCGTGCTATTCGAGATGGGGGCCTACAGCGACCTGGTCGGCGAGTTCGGCCGCCTGGTCGTTGACCCCGACTGGCGGGGCCGGGGCATTGGCCACCGCCTCATGGACGAGCGCCTCGCACGCGTGGGGGGTCGACTCCATCTGGGATTCGTGGAGGTGCGCGTGAGCACCTCTCACTCGGCACGCGTCTCGCAGGCGCACGGCTTCTTTCCGGTGGGCGCGCTGCCTCAGAAGCTGAAGTTCGGGAACACGAGAGAGCACGCCGCGTTGCTGGTGCGAACATTCGGCGACGCGCTCATGCTCCGGCGGAACCACCCTCGGATCATCCCGGAAGCTCACGGCCTGGCCGAAACCGCTCTCCAAGGCGCGGGACTCAGTCCCGACGCCATCGTCGACGAGCAGGCTGCGGCATATCCTCCTGGCAACGGACACTCGATCGAGGAGCTCACCGCGAGCGGATACTCGTCGGTGTTACGAATCGAGCGCGGGCGCGTGCGGAACCGCGAGGTCTTCGGCCCACAGCGGCTCCATTACGGGCTCTTCAGGCTCGAAGCCTCGGACTCCCGCTACGTCGTCGCCAAGCGCGATGATCGAGTGGTGGGCGCGCTCGGGTACATGAAAGACGAAGTGGAGCGCCACGCCCGCGTCTTCGAGGTCGTGCATACGGAGGACGAGGTCGTCCACGCGCTTTTCGACTCGTTGGCCCAACGCTGCCGGGAAGAGCATATCATGGGCGCCGAAGTGGACGTGGGCGCGCACGCGACCCGCATGCAGCGCACCCTCCTCGAGTGCGGATATTTGCCTGCAGCGTACGTCCCGGTCATGGCGCTGAATGACGTGGAGCGCGTCGACGTGGTGAAGATGTACCGGCTCTTCGAGCCGCTCATGGACCTTCCCTTCAACGCTCCGGAGCCAACGCACACGGTCGGCCTCCACGTCCTTGAGCGCTTCCGGGCACGCAATCTGGAGCCGCGCATCGCCAGGGCGATGCAGCGGCTGTCGATCTGCGCGTCACTCAACGAAGAGCAGACACATCGTCTGGTCACGGAGTTCACCGCACGGTCGGTCGCCCAGGGTGAGACCGTTTTCGCCGCAGGCGATCCGGCGGATCATATGTTGCTGATCCTCGATGGAGATGTCGGGGTCGACTTCGGGGGAGGTTTTACGGGCACCGTGGGACCCGGGGAATGCCTCGGTGAGGTCGCCTTCCTGAATGACACGCCGCACTCGGGCACAGCGGTCGCGGAGACGCCGCTCGAAGTCGGCGTGCTCACGCGTTCGGGTCTCGAAGCGCTGGTGCGCCGCAGACCCGACATCGGCACGGTCGTATACCGAAATTTGGCCCGCGGGCTCGGTGCCAAGCTACGCAGGGCCGACGGGCTGGAGGACTAGGTCCGACCCTGTCCTACCCTCGCCGCGACTCCACGAACGTCTCGATCCGCTCCATCACCACACGAAGCTCCTCGAGCGTCACGCACGGGTACACAACGCGGAACAGCCCACGCTTCGGATGGCCGAACCCCGGCCCCGGCGTGAGCACCACGCCGGCCTCCTCGAAGATCTCTCGCCAAAGCGTCAGCTCGTCCGCCTCGGAATCCCCTTCCATGAACTCGGACAGGTCGATCCAGGCGAAGAGGCTTCCACGGCTCGGCGCATACGCAATGTCGAGGCGCTTCAGGCAATCGACGACGAGCGCGTACGAGTTGGTGAGTCGACGCTGGTTCCGCGCAATGTACCCGGCCATGAACTCCGCGTCCGTGAGCAGGTGCGACAGGAGCCACTGCGTGTGGTTCGAGACCGAGTGCGTCAGGTTGAGGTTCTGGTATGCCCGGATGAACGGAGCATTCCGCGAGTGGACGACCCCGACCCTGAAGCCCGAAATGCCGAGGTCCTTCGAGAGCGCGTACCATAGGTGCAAGTAGTCGCTCTGCTTGTCGGCCATGACATTGGCGAAGGAGTGGAAGGGCTCGACGTCACCGTAGTCACCCGCGATCCCAGGGTGCGACGTGTCGATGAGCGAGAGTCCGTAGATCTCGTTCACGACGAGGTGGATCTCGCGCTCGATGCACCAGTCAGCCATCTCCGAGAGCTGGCCCGTCGAGTAGATCCCACCGGTCGGGTTGTCCGGCGTGGTGAGGACGAGCATGCGGAAGCGACGCCCCGACGCCTGGATTTCGCGCCTCGCGTCTTCGAGGTGCGTGATGGTGAGCGCCGGGCCGCGCGCGATTTCCGACAGTTCGTGGTGCGTCACCAGGTCGTAACGCTCCACGCCGGCGAACGCAGCCATGTCCTGTCGGTACACGGGGTAGCACGGAGCAGGGATCACCGCGACATCACCGGCCTCGCCCAGGATGAAAGACGTCATCTCGATCACGCTCGTTGCGCCTGCGGAGACGCCGAGGTGGTCCGGGTCGATCGTGCAGCCGGTCAGATGCGCGGTGAGAAAGCGCGCGACTGCCTTCCGAAACGTGAGGGCGCCACGCGCGGACGTATAGCCCGCCACCCATTCCGGAATCTCCCGCTCCGACGTGATCGATTCGATGCGGGCTTTCAGCTCGTGCCAACTCAGGCGGTTCTCGGCGATGTTGAGCGGTAGCTTGCCGTCCGGGTTCTCCGTGGGGTGGTACCGGTCCGCCATCGCCTCGTGATACGCGTCGTAGTCGATGCGGGCCGGCGTCGTCGAGGCCAGGGTTCCGCGATCGGACAAACTTGTGGAAGGCATTAGCGCCGTAGACGAGGGCCCGTGAATCTTCGAGGCAGGCTAATCGATCCGGAACCGCAGTCCGAGTGAGAAGCTGCGACCACTGAGTTGGTAGAAGTCGTCGCCCCGATCGAAGTCACGCCGATACTCGAATAGGAGCGCGGGTGGCATGAAGCCCGGCCGAAGCTCGACCCCGGCTGCGAGGTACGGGTGATAGCCGCTGGCCAGGCTACCGCTCATGTCTGTCCCGGTGTTGCAGAAGGCGATACACCGAAAGAGCGGGTCGAATCCGCCCTCGTACTCGACCCAGTCGGCCGAGAGTGTCGTGCGACCGAAGCCTGCCCCTGCGTAGGGGAGGATGGGCCCGCGCCTCACCGGGTAGAAGCGGCCGCCGACCATCGTGGACCGGATCGAAATCGACTGCCAATCGTGCATCGGTGGCACGGCTGAGACGTCGAGCTCCTGCTGAAAGAACTCCAGCGAAAGAGTCACGGCGCTCGGCCCGATCGGAATATCGTTGGTCATCAACGACACTTCGACCGGCGGGCGCCAACCTTTCTCCAGTTTGTCGTCGTACCAGGTTCCGTCGATCTCCTGTTGGGAGTACCTCAGGACGCACCCCGAGCTGAGCATGGTCACCAGAACGAGCAGTCCGATCCGTAGCGTCATGGCGTTTCGTCCCTCCGATGGCCTTCCCAAGTACCCGCCAAGTCGACGATTCCGGTCGTCAGGAAGGCGGTCTGACAGAAGGCGACACCGCCGCCGAGAACGTCGGGCCGAGTCGGATCGTACTCCGCAACGGATCCGCATGCTCCCATTGTCATGCTGAGCTGAGTACCGGTGAGCCGGCTGTTCGTCAGATCCGCGGAGGTCTCCCACGTCTCGTGCTGGCCATCGATGATGCAGTCGAACGACTTCTGCCCTGTCCCCACGATTGTGTTCACGCCGCCCGGAAGCTGCCTGAGTTGGAGGGTGCCCGTCATGTTGCACCGCACGCGTCCCTCGACGTCGAGCGCATAGAGCCCGACGAGATCCCACGTGCCGTCGATCGGTAGCTCGACCATCGGACCCTGGTCCGACCCGCAGCCCGCCAACACAGCCGCCGACGCGAAGACCGACACGAGCAAGGATCGGCGACGTTTCAGGGTAGAGCTCCACGGTGGCTTGTCCGATTCCGGCGACGAGCGGCCAAGATGCGCACGGATTCGGTACGGAGGCAACCACTGAAGTTAGGGCCGAGGCGCTACCGGTTGGCCCCGCTCGCTGCAGCTCTGTCTCGCGGCGCCGAGGCCAGGGGTGGGACCCCTCACACATCTCATCGAAATGTGTTATATTATCATTGCGCTCCAGCGAGGGCGCTCCAGCGAGTTGGGACGATTGCAGCTGGGTCATCAAACTGCTAAACCGTCCGGAGGTCCTGAGCAGATCATCGCCCAGGACCTCTTGTTCTTTTTGGGGCCCCGGCCGGTCCCCGCTAGGGCACCGGCCAGCGACCGCTACCTCGGTCCCGCTCCATCCGAGGCCACGGGCCGCACCACCACCCTCACGTCCTGATCGTGGTAGAGCGCCCCGTCGTCACCTCGAGCTCGAAGGATGTAAGTCCCTGGCTCATCGAAGGTCACTGTGGTCCGCCACACGCCGTCTTCGGGGATGGGGGTCCCTCGCCACAGGGGAGCCCACGGCGAGTTCGCGCCACTGCGGGTGTCCTCCCATGTCTTGACTTGCGGGGGATCGAACGTCGGGCTGCCATCCCCGTCGCTGCGGTAAAGGAACCAGGCGACGTGGTGCCAGACGATCTTCTGGACGGTGATGCGGGTCGGGGGACGGAGCTGCCCGTCGGTGAGTCGCGGCGGACCTTCGCGCTCTGCAGCGGCCGCCGCAGCCCGCGCCTCCCGTTGCTTCCAATCTTGGACCGCACGTTCCAGCCCGTCGTCCTCCATCCGCACCGCCAGCACGAGGGGTTGACCCACCCCGACCCGAAACTCCGTGCCTCCCTCGACCGTGATGACCGGGGCCGAGTTTGCTCGCGTCTCGGCATCACTGGCCCCGATGCCCAACGCACCGGTCTCCGACGCGATCACGATGTTGTCGAGCCGCTGATCGATGTGGAGCGTTCCGTAGGCTCGCTCGGTTTCTCCCTTGGTGGTCAGCGTCCACACCATCTCCTGATCACCGAAGTCGGCCGGCACGTCGACCATGAAGACGAATCGGTTGCGACGCGGCCGAAAGTGCGTCGGCTGGCCCCGATCACTCGGTCCCGGCGAGAAGAAGTTGTCCTCGCCGACTGGGACATCGAGCTCCTCCGCCCAGTTTCGGTTCATGTAGCCGAAGACCATGGTGTACGAGCCGTCTTCGTTCTCGAGCCAGCCCTCGTACGCGGGCGCGACGTTCTGACCTCGCTGATACGAGATTTGCGCGTGGAGGCTCGACGGCGACGCGAGCGTGAGGCCGGCGACGGCGACCGCCGTGGCCAAGACCCGGCGCGCCGAGCGTGCTCCGGTCATCGACCACCGTCCGGGACGACGAGACAGAGCGGACACCCGATCACGTGGTCGTTCGGACCCAGGCTCAGTCGCTCCCGACGCTCGGCCATCGCGTCTTCGAACTGCTCCTGGGTCATCGACAGCCTCATTCCAAGATCGATGAACATGTTCGCCACCGAGCGGTTACCGGAGCCCTGCCAGTTGCGCGAGTCCGGGACGTTGAAGTTCTCCTCGGTGTTGTTCATGTAGCCGGTGATGTGGAGGACCGTCCCGGCCGGAAGCAGGGGCTGGTGGTCGTCCTCGAACGTGTAGGTGCGTACCCAGTTGTGGTCGTAGCCCACGCAGGAGAGCGTCTCGACGTTGAAGCCCCAGATCGCTTCTAGACACATCCGGTCGCCGGGCGCGTGCAAGTGCGGCTCGAACGACACGATCTTGGTCGGCGTCCGAAGCACGGTGTACGCGTGTAGCTCCTGGTCCTTCTCGCCGGCGCGGATGTCGATGTCCGATCCGTTTCCGAGACCGAGAATCGACTCACGGTAGGTGGGCTCGTAGTCCCTGGGATGGAAGCGGAAGCCGAACTGGAGCCGGGCACGGGTGTCGCGTCCGTTCGAGTGCAGGTGCGTCGAGTTGGATACGAGCCGCGAGCCTCTGCGCAGCAGTCGGCCGGCCTCCTCGTCGAACACGTCGCCGTTACGACCCACCTCGTGCACGGGCCACGTGGTGCGGCCCCCCTCTCCCTCTTGGGTGCGGGTGCTCCATACCATGTGATGGATCACGAAGCGGCCGCCCACCGTCTCTCGTCCCGTCCCGGCGGCCGGCACATCGTTGATCTCACGGATCTCGACCGATTTGACGTACCGGTCCTCCTCGAGCGGGATCTCGATCGGGGTGATGTCGCCCCACCAGTCCGGCTCCCCCGCCCTCACGAGGAACTCGTCGGTCGTCACGACCACGTCGGGCTCGCCCAGCGTCCATGCACCCGAATCGTCGAACTCGAGCGGTGGCGGCATGTCCGCCGGATCGCCTTCGGGAGCACCGCCGCGTGCCCACTCCTCGATCATCCCGATCTCTTCGTCGGTGAGCGAGGGATCGTTCTTGAAATGCTGGATGCCGATGTCCTTCTCGACGTACCAGGGAGGCATCGCCCCCATGCGGTCGCGGATGCCGGTGCGTCGCATGATGCGGAGCGCGTGGGGACGCGCGTCCTCGTACGTCATGAGCGACATCGGGGCGACGCCGTTGGGTCGGTGACAGCGTACGCAGCTGCGTTGAAGGACCGGCGCGACGTCACGGCTGAAGGTGACGGTCTCGCCCTGGGCGCTCTCCTGGGCGACGAGGGCGGCAGGCGTCGCCATGGCGATGCCCGTGAGGGCAGGTAGCGCGATGAGTGTGACGAGCGTGGCGAGGGTGCGGCCGGAGGGGTGGTTCAGCATGGAATGCGCTCCGTTGGGACGACGAACTGCGGCGTAGGAACCATTATAGGGGCCGAGACGTGGATTGCGCGCGGGGGAACGTCCCCGATGCGGCCGTTGGCACGCCAGAGCGTGCGCAGAGTATGAAGGACCCATTGGCCGAAGTTCGCCCCGTCGTCGACGCGCTCTGGGCTCGCGAGAGGGAAGGGCTCCCGGCTGCTGAAGCGCGACTCCACTGACACAACCTATCTTCCACGGCAAGCAATCATGAAGAAACTCCTGGGGACCTCGATAGCGGCGATCGCGCTCATCGCCACTCTGTCCGCGGCGGTCGCCCCCGACAGGTCCGTCCGGCTGCATTTCGCGCTCAGCAAATCATCGCCCGAAGCCGGCGCGACGGTCACCTCGCCTTCCGAAATCCGACTCTGGTTCACGCAGGAGCCGCAGGAGGGCACTACGCAGATCCGGCTGATCGAGGCTGAGGAAATCGGCGTGCACGTCATGGACGTGGCGCAGGACGCCGACGACCCGACGTCGTTTTACATCGAGCTACACGGAACGCTGCCTGCCGGCACGTACACGGTGTCGTGGCGAGGAATGGGCGACGACGGGCACGTTGTGCGAGACAGCTTCGAATTCACGGTCTCGGCTCAGTAGTCGGCAGCCGAGCCGAGTAGCCGAGCGACCCTCCCGTGCTGAGTGCGGTCACCGGCTGGACGCTGTTCGCGGGGCTCGCGCTCTCTCTCGGCGCCGTCGCATCCCGGTGGCTGATCATCCCCCGAGGGTTCCCGCAGGGTGATCCGCCTGGCGCGAGGCTCCGCGAAGAAGCCGCCCGCGTCGGTCAGATGGGTGGCCTCCTCCTCATGCTCGGGTTGTCGCTCTTCTTCGTCCGCCAGCTCATCGAGTTTCGGGACCCTTTCTCGGCTTGGGTCGACGAGGCCACTCTGCTCCTCGGGACTTCGTGGGGACGATCATGGATGGTCGCGGGCGTTGCGTCGGTCGTCGGGGTCGCTTCCCTGTCGGTCGCGCGACGCCGTGACCATGGCTGGCGGATCGCCACGCCGATCGTACTGGCGCTCGGGGCGTTCCCGGCGCTCACGGGTCACGCCGCAGCGGAGGAGCGCTTCAGGGCGCTCTACATCTTGGCCGACGTAGCGCACGTCTGGGGTGCGGGTGCCTGGATCGGGGGGCTCGCGGTCGTGCTGTGGCTGGAGTGGCGATCGTCGAGCGGGGCGGAGTCCCGCGCGAGCCTGTTGCCGGCGTTGGTGCCGGCGTTCTCTACCGTTGCCATCGGTGCGGTGGGCGCCCTCGTCGTGACGGGCACCTTCGCCTCATGGACCCACCTACCGTCGCCGGGCGCGTTGTTCACGACCACGTACGGCCGGCTCCTTGCGGCCAAGCTTGGCCTTGTGGCCCTGGTCCTCGCTCTGGGTGCCCGAAACTTTCGCGTCCTCACCCCGCGGCTGGGCACCGAAGGCGGGAACCGCGCAATGCGCCGCTCCGCTCTGTTCGAGCTGGCGGTGGCCCAGATCGTCCTGATCGTCACCGCCCTTCTTGTGCGTACGTCCCCAATGGGCGGGTAACGGCCGGATTCAGCTCCGGTCGGCCTACGGCCGATCCTCGCTGGTCTCGCGGCATCCCAGCGTAGGTCTTCCCCCTAGACATCCTGGCCGCTCGGCTCGAACCCGGCGAGCGGCTCGCTTCGCGCGCCGCTCCTCGCCGGTTCTCATCCGCACCCACAAAGTCAAAGCCCGGGCACCGCTTTCGCGGGCCCGGGCCTCCGATCGGGACGGCCGGATTCAGCTCCGGTCGGCCTACGGCCGATCCTCGCTGGTCTCGCGGCATCCCAGCGTAGGTCTT
>JAOTVA010000119.1 GCA_029863645.1 Gemmatimonadota bacterium | reverse complement strand
GCCGAAGTCGATCTCCGCCTGCCGGTTGTTGTAGGCGAACGACGACCCCGGCTCCACACCGTTGTCGTGCCCCATGTTGCTGTTCGCGACTACGTAGCCCTCAGCTACTCGGTGGTCGGCAAAATTAAGCGCGCCGTCCTTGCCTCCGTCTCCCCACTTCAGGAAGCGCCCGTTCCACGCCGCACGCAGCGGCAACTGGACATGGAAGCCGATGGCCGGCGACAGGATGCCCCGCACGTAGCAGTAGACCAGCCCCTCCTCGGGATCTTCGCGGATACCCGCCGAGATGATCGTCAGGTTGGTCATCCCTTGAAGCGCTGCGCACTCGGCCCGCTCCTGGGGGCTCACGGTCTGTGCCCTCAGACCGCCGGGAAGGACGGCGGCCAGCACGGCGGCAACCGAGACGACATTGAGCACTCTGCGCATCATACCATGGACTCCTAGGTGTTCGTGAGGCTTAGCGACGGGCGTCTGCCTCGAGGCTCTCCTCGTAGCGGGCTCCGCTCAGCACAGCCGCGAGGGCGTAATTGCCTTCGTGACACGAGTACTCGTAGAGCAAGTCGTCGAAGCGCTCGAACGGGATCTCGCCGCCCCAAGGCTCCGTGTACATCTGGGGATCGTCGACCGTGAACTCGTACAGGATCGTGTCGTCGTCGGCGCGCGTGAGCCGCTCGGTGACCTTGGCGTCGTCGGAGTATGGCACACCGCGGAACGCATGGTCTGGATTGATGTTCGTCGTCTCGATGACGAGCGTGTTCCCTTCCCAGTGACCCCACGAATCGCCGAAGTAGGGCTTCACCTGTGTGGGCAGCGGCTTCGGCTCACCCAAGCGGATGATGCGGAAGTCGTGGACCATCTCGGACATGATCATCACGTGGTCGGCCGTCTGCACGATCGTATAATTGTTGTTGTAGGCAGAGTTCGGCATCATCGGCGGACCGGCGCTCGAACCGAAAGACACGATGCAGCGCTCACCCAGCGGCCGCAGCTCCGGATGGTCGTACTGCACGAACTGGCCCCTGAACTCGCTGCGCTCCTCTGCGTACCGCTGCGCCATCGGTGTACGGTCCGGCACCCTGCCGTTTGCGGGGCGCGTGACCAGCGACGTCCTCGGCTCACCGTTCACGATGGCAATGCGCGAGCCCCGGTCCCAGTAGACCTCGTTGTATTCGTTTCCGCTCAGCCGTGCCTCGTTGCTCTGACCCGTGCCGGCCCTCCTGCCACAAACGACCGTCCCCGGATTGGGCGGGCACTCGTCCTCTGGCTGCTCGATCTCGCGCACCTCGTCCCACGAGTAGACCGGTTCCCGTCCGTCGGGCCGCTCGAATGGCGTCAGTGTGACGTTGGTCCAATTCCCCTGCAGATCCGGCTGCCCGAGTTCGGTCCGGGGTGCCTGATACGAGGGGTCCCACGGGGGGACCTGGGCATCGGCCGGCGAAACCGCGACTGACGCTCCCGAAAGAGCTACAACGGTGAGGCAAGCCAACTTCGTGCGACGGGTCATGACGACCTCCTCGAGCGGTTCCTACGACGACTTAGCACGGCGCGTCATGATAGGATGAGGGCCGCCGGCGCGCACGGGGCCCCTGGGCCTTAGGCACCCCTCAGCCGCGCCGGAGCTGCTTGATCCTCAGGCCATTCGCCGAGTCCTGGATGAGTGTGCCGAGGCGACGCGCCCTCGTTTCCTCACGTTTGGCGCTCACGACCCACCAGGTTGCCTGCTTTCGGTATCCGGGAGGCTGAGCGGTCCAAAATGCCCATGCCGCCCCATTGGCCTTGAACGCGGTTCGCTGCTCGCTCGAGAGCTTCGCCTTGGCTTGTTCGAATGAGTACCGGCCAGCCTTCTCGGGTTCACGCGCCTCGTAAACCGCGAGACCGGCGGGCGTCACGCGGCCTTCGGCGGTGAGCACTGTCACCCGCTCCAGGTTCACGCGACTCCAGTGGCTGCCCCTTCGTCTGGGCGTGAAGCGTATCTGGTAAGACGCCTCATCGATGGACCTGCGGAGCCCATCGATCCACCCGTAGCAAAGCGCTTCGTCCACGGACTCTGGCCACGTCATACTCGGCCTACCAGTGGCCTTCTTGTAGTAGCCCACCCATAGCTCGTCCGCCTGGTCGTGGTGTTCGGCCAGCCAATTGCGGAAGTCGTGGGGAGTAGGGAAGAAGGTCGCTGCCATCTGGGCTTCTTGAGGCGGGGAGGGAGGCTAGTATACGGCACACCAAGAAAGGAGAGGAACCCGCATGACCGACGCAAAGGAACGACTCAAGAGTGTCCTACAACAGCTGGAGACCGAGCGGGACGAGCTCAAACTCAAGCTCGGACTCGCCAAGCTGGAGGCGCGCGACGAATGGCACTCCCTAGAGGAGAAGATGGATTCTCTCCGGGGTCGTATGAAGGTGATCGGGGGAGAGGCGAAGGAAGCCTCCGGTGACGTCGCAGCCGCGGTGGACGTGCTCGCCACCGAGATCAAGGACGGCTTCTCGAAGATCCGCAAGCTCATCTGAGCGGGGCGCTTGCGCGCTCCGATGCGGTGCGGCCATATGAAGACCGTGAAATTACCCCGATCCCGCCAAGTCATGAATATCCGATCGACCTTCGTCTTCATGGCGGCCCTCGCCGCCGCAACGGTTCCGCCCACGGCCGCCGGCGCCCAGGCGACCCAGCCCATCGACTACTCCGACGGCTCCGCGTGGCTCTGCCGTCCCGGGCAGTTGGGCGCCTGCGCGGTCGATCTAACGTCGACCGTCGTCCGGGCCGACGGCTCGACGTCTCGGGAACTCTGGAGCGCGGATCCATCGGCGCCGGTCGACTGCTTCTATGTGTACCCGACTGTCTCGTCGGACCAGACTCAGAATAGCGACATGACCCCGGACGAGGCCGAGCGCCGCGTGATCGAGCAGCAGTTCGCGCGCTTCGGATCGGTGTGCCGCCCGTATGCACCCAGCTATCGGCAGGTCACGTTGCTGGGATTGAGGACCGTCATGGGACCCGATGGATTCGTTCTCGACCAGGGCTTGGCCTACGACGACGTTCTGAACGCCTTTCGCTACTACCTCGAGAATGACAACGGCGGCCGAGGCTTCGTGTTGATCGGTCACTCTCAGGGCGCGTTCATCCTCACCCGGCTGGTCGCCGAGGAGATCGACGGGAAGCCGATACAGGACCGCCTCGTGTCGGCCTTGCTGATCGGCGCCGCACCCACGGTAGCCAGGGGACAAGACGTGGGCGGATCGTTCGGGTCGATCCCGCTCTGCAGATCGGCGACGCAGACGGCTTGCGTCATCGCCTACTCAACGTTCAGGTCGACCGTGACTCCTCCGGAGAATAGTCTGTTCGGACGTCCACCCTCGCCCGACGTGACCATCGCGTGCACGAACCCCGCGGCGCTTGGCGGTGGAAGTGGTTCTCTCAACGCCTACCTGTCGGGCTCGGGCAACACGATCGCCGGCGCGCGGCCGGCGACCGAGTGGGTCGCCGGCGCTCCTGCGGTCGGTACGCCATTCGTGACCCTGCCGGGACTTCTCAGCGCCGAGTGCAGGACGAACGAGCACGCGACCTACCTTGAGGTCACCGTGAACGCGAACCCCAGCGACCCCCGCGCGGACGACATCGGAGGTGACCTCACGCCTCAGTGGGGCCTACATCTCGTGGACATGGACATCGCACTGGGCGACCTGACTTCGATCGTGCGCCAGCAGGGAGCGGCCTGGCGGAGGGGCCGCTAGCACCCTAGCCGCACGCCATACACGTGCCCGACTCCGGGAAGATCACGAGGCGCTCGAACGCCACCTCCACGCCACAATCGGTGCACGTCCCGTAGGTGCCGGAGGCCAATCGCCGCTCCGCCTCCTGAAGCAGTGCCAGCCTGATGCCCTCTCGCTCACGCAGGCCTTTGGCCATGCCCTGGCTCTGTATCGACGACATGCGTGACAGCCGCCCCACGGCACTCTGGTCCAACTCCACTGGCTTAGCGGCCTCGTCGCTGACGACCATGCTCGCTTCGAGCTTGGCCAGCTGGCGTCGGACCTCCTCCCTGAGCTGGGCTATCTGCTCCGCGGTTAGGTGGCGACTTACCAACCCGCGGCCTGCCCATCCTTACGGTGATCCGATCCCGCGCGGTACACGCCATTCACAGGAAGGTCCTGCGCGATGCTCTCCGGTCCATACGTGGGGAGAGGTAAGCTGGGGTCCCGCGTGAACAGAATTCCCTGATAGCCACCCACGGCGCCGCCATCTACGGGCCGCACGTTGTGCCCTCTCGCTTCGAGTGCCGGTCCGACGAGACTGTACAGACTCGACTCCAGCGACAGGGTGTTGGAGTTCTGGCTGTGGGTGAAGCGAGCTGCATCCGTGGTCATTTGGATGTTCATGCCGTGGTCGATGACGTTGACCATGTGCTGCGCGTGCGTCTCGGGCTGCACGCTGCCGCCCATGTTGCCGAACGTCATGAGCGGGTTGCCGTCCTGCATCACGAATCCGGCGATGATCGAGTGGAAGGGACGCTTGCGCGGCGCCACCACGTTGGGGTGTGAGGGGTCCAGAGAGAACGCAGTCGCGCGATTGTGCAGCACGAAGCCGTACGGCGCCACGGTGGCCCTGCTGCCGTACACCGAGAAGACGCTGTGGATGAGCGACACCATGTTGCCCCAGCGGTCCGCGGTCGTCAGGTAGATGGTGCCGCCGTCCAGGCCGCCGACAACCGACGGCTCGGCGGCGCTCTTCATGCTGATGCGGCCACACAGTGTAGCCGCATAAGACTTCGACAGAAGTCGGCTCACGGGGACGTGCTCGAACTGCGGGTCGGCGTTGTACGCCTGTAGGTCGGAGTAGGCGAGCTTCTTCGCCTCCACCATGAAGTGCCAGTAGTCGGGGTTTGTCGGCCCGAGGTCGGCGAGGTTGAGGCCGTGTACCGGCGCACAGACTTCCAGGATGTTCAGCATCTCCAGCGCGGCGAAGCCCTGCCCAGGCGGCGGCAGCTGATATACGTCATAGCCGTGGTAGTTGGTGGAGATGGGCTCGACCCACTCCGACTCGAACTCACCCAGGTCGGCCTTGGTCATCACGCCGCCGTTCGCCTGTACCTTCGCCACGATGGCATCCGCGATCTCGCCCTGGTAGAAGACGTCGCGCCCGTGCTCCTGAATCAGACGTAGTGCGCGGGCCAGGTCGGGATTCCGGATCACGCTGTAGAGGTCGGGCGCGCGCCCATCTAGGAGGAACGTGCGATTTGAGTCGGGATCGCGCGCGAGGCCATTCGCGGCGCTAGCGAGGTCGCGATGCCGCCGCTCGGCCTGCCCCCAGCCCTCTTCAGCGAGTTGAGCGGCGCGCGCGAACGTCTCCCTGAATCCAAGAGTGCCGAAACGATCCAGCATGGCATCGTATCCGGAGATCGCTCCCGGGACCGTCGCCGCGTTCACACCGGTCCCAGGCATGCGCTCCACGCCCAGCTGGTTCCGGAAGAACTCCGGAGTCCACGCGGCGGGAGCCCAACCGGCGGAGTTCAACGCGTAGAGCTTTTGCTCCGAGGCGATGTACACGAGGGCGAACAGGTCGCCGCCGATGCCCGTGTCGTTCTGCGACGTCACGTCCAGCACCGCGGCCGCCGCGACCGCCGCGTCGATGGCGTTCCCTCCATCCTGCAGGATCTCCAAGCCCGCCTGCGCCGCCAACGGATCGCTGGTCGCCACGATGCCGTGCCGGGCCAGCACTTCGGACCTTCCCTGCCCCAACCAACCCTGCGCCCGTGCTCCCGGCACCGCGGCGATGTTCGCGGCTGGGTTGGGTACGTCCGCCGTCGGTATTCCGAAGGCGTTCGGGGACTGAGCGGTCAATGCGGGCGGGGCGCTCAATGCGGCTGCAGCGAGCGATGCGAAAAGAAGTGTCGCCCTCTTCACGTCGAGCTCCTTGTAGGCGGGAGGCGCTCGGGGCCGAGCCCAGAGCACAGACAATGTAGGACCGGGCGATCCGGTCCGGATAGTCGCCGGACCGGACCCCCAGATGTGACTTATGAAGCGACTCTTGGTCTATTTCAGTGGGCCGGTCACGGGAGCCGCGCCTTTACCACGGTCCACCTGTGGCCGTCCACTCGAAGAACTGAGGAACGACAAGGTATGGATTTCCTGAATGACATCATCAAGGAGCGAGGCGGCGATCTCATCGCTGAACTCACCTCCAAGGCTGGCTTCTCCACCGACCAGGCCGTGCGATTCGTGCCTGCGGCGGGGTCGTCCGTGATGGACGCGCTGACCGCCCGCGCTTCGGATCTCGATCTCGGCGATCTGACGTCGGCAAGCGCGCTCGGAACCATCACGCAGCAGATGGACATCGGTGCCCTCTCGCAGAAGGCGGGCGTGACGGCGGATCAGGGAGCGAAAGGCTTGAGCTCAATCCTGCCGATGTTGATGGGCTTGATCGGGGAGCACGGGAAGGGCGCGGGTGGGCTACTTTCCCTGCTCACCGCGAGCGGCGGTGCGGCGGGGGGGCTGGGCGCAATCAAGGGACTCGCCGGCAAATTTCTAGGAGGACGATGATGGGCATTTTCAACTTCGTGAAAGAGGCGGGAAGCAAGGTCGGCCTCGGAGAGTCGCCGTCCAAGAAGGCGGCTGAGGCCGCCAAGGACGAAGAGCTTCATGAGCTGCGGGAAGGCAACAAGCTCGTACGGCTCATCATGGACATGGACCTCGGTATCGAGAGCCCCAAGGTCAAGTACGACGACGGCGTGGCGACGGTATCGGGCGTTGCGCCGACCCAGGAAGCGAGGGAGAAGACGATCCTGGTGATCGGTAACGTCGCGGGAGTTTCCAGCGTCGACGACCGCCTGCAGGTCACCGAGGCCGCCCCCGAGGCCGTGTTCTACACGGTCCAGAAGGGTGACACCCTCGGCAAGATCGCCAAGGAACAACTCGGCGCGGCGAGCAGGTATCCCGAGATCTTCGAAGCGAACAAGCCGCTCCTGAAGGATCCCAACAAGATCTATCCCGGCCAGACGCTGCGCATTCCGCAGGCGTAGCCGGTCCACCAAATCCAAGGAGATTCAAGAATGGCGAATTACGCAGTCGCCAAAGTCGTCGAGATCGTTGGCAGCTCGAAGAAGGGCTGGGCGGAGGCCGCGGACACCGCGGTGCAAGTCGCCAGCAAGACGATCAAGAACATCACCGGCGTGCAGGTCGAAGCCATGACCGCTCAGGTGAAGAACGGCAAGATCGCGATGTACAAGGCCACCGTGAAGGTGGCGTTCGGCGTCGAGGGCTAGGTCCAGCCTCGCAGGTGCGGCCGGGGGTCCCGTGACCCCCGGCCGTCACCGCCCGGCCTTCGTTCAGGCCACTAGTCCAGGAAGCGGGTGCGCACCTCCGGCGGCGGCACCGGGCAGGCTGCGAATCGCCCAAAGAGGCGGTATCGGCGCCGCGCGAAGACGTCGTAGCCCCAGTCGCGCAGCGGTCGTGGGATGAGCCAGAGGATGGTCAGCAAACGCCACGCACCGCCGAGATCACTGGCAGTGTGGAGAAGAGCGGCGGACCGAACCCACACGCGTTCCCGTCCGCACTCCGAGTCGGGTTCGACAAGCACGATCGAGTCCACATTCGCGAGATGGGGATGCCGGGAGAGGACATCGCTCGCAAATGTCCCGCCCAACGGCGCGAACCGGAAGGCGCCTCGGGGGTCCACGCGGAGAAGCAGTCGCACCGTGCGGTCACAGAAACCGCACAGACCATCGTAGAGCAACACAGGTCCGTCGTCTTGGCTCATACAACTCGCTACCTCAATTCGGCGCCAGCCGCTTCAGCTCCTCGAAGAAGTTCTGCACCAGGATGTGCGGATCCTGCAGGTTGGCGGTCGTCTTGATCTCGATGGCGGCGGACTCAAAAGTCCTTGGTACAGGGGCGGGTGGCGGCGGAACATCCCATTAGGAGGGCAGGCGGCGCAAGACGCTGAGTGGCGCTAACGGTACCCTGCCGGCGTGTACTCGACGGCCCCCGGGAACTGCACGTCCCGGATATGGGACCGCCCCATGTAGACCGGTGACGCCGGCGTCGTTCGCGCACTCGCGATCGCCCGCATGACGGAGTCTTCCTCCTCTGGGGCAGGCACTCGCCCGTCGAGACACGCCCGAACTACTTCTGCGACCGCACCGGGCTCGTCCCGCTGCGGGTAGTGCCCTGCCGTCGGCAGCAACCAGAACGAGCTCTCGACTTCGCGATCATTCAGGTAGTTCATCCAAATGTAGTTCGCTGTCCGGGGTGGATTCACCGTGTCGAGCAGCCCCCAGAAGAGCGCCGTGGGAATGGGGCTTTCCTTCAGGTTCGCCAGCCAGCGATACTCGTTCGCGGCACGCTCGAGGAGGTACTTGCCGACATGGAGCCGCGCCCCGACGCCGTCATTGAACGCGAACATGTCCGCGTAGGCCACATCAACCGGGTCTCCCTCGGTAACGCGCGGACGCGCCTTCGCCGCCTCGGTCAGCTGCGGTCCCCGGACCGGGTCGAGCACGGCCCGCTGCCCATCCCCGAGATTCGCGAGTGGCAGAAAGCTGCCGCTGTTGGAGAGGAAGTGGTACGTGATCTCGTACTCTCGGTTCGGCGCCTCGAGGTAGTCTCCGAGAAACGCCAACCCGACGCTTACGCCACGGTCGTGGGTCACCATGTGGAACGAATCAAGCCCGACGATCTCGCGCACGAAGTGGTCCAACAGTTTCGCGTCGTCGCGCAGCATGTAGGAGTACCGATCCTGCGGCTTGTCCGAGAACCCGAAGCCCGGGAAGTCGAGTGTGCACAGGAAGTAGTCGTCTTGAAGGAGCCCGATGAGCTCTCTGAAGTCGAAGCTCGACGTCGGGTAACCGTGCACGAGCAGGATGGCTGGGTTCGACCTGTCGCCGAAGGTCCGGTAGAAGACGTCGACCTCGCGGTTCGCGTTGTCCAGTGTGGTCGAGGTCCACGTGAAGTACTGGCCTCCCCGGTACCAGTCCTCCGACAGGGGCGAATAGAATGTGAAGGCCTGCTGTCTCGCAGGTCGGCGCTCGTTCGCTGCGGCCATCGCTGGCAGGGTGGGAGCAGCGGCAGCGAGTGCTACGAATTCTCTTCTGTCCATGTCGTTCTCCAGGGCGCCGACGTAACCGGTCTCACTCGTCGTGGACAATGATATTGGCCCGATTCCCCCCGGGCACGCGAGGACCCTCGGGCACTGGCGGCCACACATGGTGGGCGTCCATCATGAGGCTCCTTGGCCACGGAGGTTTGAAATGCGCACTCGTCGTCTGCTCCCCGCGTTCGCTGCCTTGTTGGTCCTCGCACCCCTCCATGCCGCAGCCCAGGAGCCGGTCGACCTCGCCACGACCCAGCGCATCAGGGAGGAAGGACTGCAACGCTCCCAGGCGCTCCGTCTCTATCACACGCTCACCGATGAGCTGGGCGCGCGACTGACAGCGTCACCCGAGCATGATGCAGCCGCCGCCTGGGCACGAGACCTCTTCGCAGAGTGGGGACTCAGCCAACCGAGGCTGGAGCCGTTCGAGTTCGGTCGCGGATGGACGCTCGAGAAAGTGTCCGTCGAAATGACCGTCCCCCGGTACATGCCCCTCATCGGCTACCCGGAGGCATGGACGCCGTCCGTATCAGGCGTCCTCACGGGTCCCGTTGTCTACGTCGGGGACAAGACCGCTGCGGAGATCGCGGCGATGACGTCGCAGCTGCGAGGCGCGATCGTGCTCACGCATCAGCCTCAGACCGAGTTCTTCGACGAGGACCGGCCCCAGCCCGGCCTGAGTGGCGATCCCATTCGCACGGGCAACCCGTCCGGGATCCCCCTGCGCTCGACCACATCCGCACGGGAGATGCGGGACCTGCTCCAGCGGGCAGGTGCCGGGGTCACGCTGCGGCCCAGCGCGTACCGGGATGGTACAGTGGGCGTGGGCGGCAGCCGCACCACTGCCGACGACGCCACCCCATCCATCGTGCTGGCGGCCGAGCAGTACAACATGCTCGTGAGGATGGCCGCGAGTAGCGCTCCCGCCCAGCTGCGTATCGAGCTGCGCACCCGCTACGACGACGATACGCGCACATACAACGTGCTCGCCGACATCCCTGGCACCGACCCGGCCCTCAGGGACGAGGTCGTCCTCGTGGGGGCGCACCTCGACTCATGGCATGCGGCCCTGGGCGCGACGGACAACGGAGACGGCGCGGCCGTGGTGATGGAGGCGATGCGTATCCTCAGGGCACTCAATGTTCGCCCCCGGCGCACGATCCGCGTGGCCCTGTGGTCCGGCGAGGAACAAGGACTCCTCGGCGCCCGTGCCTATATCGAGCAGCACCTGGCCGATGCGGCATCCCGTGACCGCCTGGCCGTTTATCTAAATGACGACCCCGGCTCCGGCGCGACCCTCGGCTTCTACATGCAGG
>JAOTVA010000118.1 GCA_029863645.1 Gemmatimonadota bacterium | reverse complement strand
TGCACCGCGATCGACTTGCTCATTGCGCAGGAGAGCGGACCGTACGGGGCCTCCGACTACAACTCGGCCGGCTCGATCGCAGATCTGGCGTTTACGCCCGAGAACATCCGGTTCCGCGGGGTGGCGATGTATACCAACACACCGCCGAAGGCCGCGCAGCGCGGCCCGGGTGGTGCACAGATCATCTCCATGCTCGAGCCGATCCACGACAAGGCCGCGAGACAGCTGGGTCTCGACCGGCTGCAGGTGCGGTTGTTGAATGCACCGACGGCAGATGTCGGATTCGGCCCGCGCAACGGCACGCTGACAAGCGTGTTCGCTCGCGAAGCGTTGGCGGAGGGAGCCGAAATCTTCGATTGGGAAGCCAAGCAGGCACTGTCGGGCAGGCGCGTGGGTTCGAAGGTCACGGGTGTCGGCCTGGGCCTGTCGCCCTACACCGCCGGGTCTCGTGGCTATGACGGCTTGCTCGTCATTCGCCCCGACGGACGACTGTACGCCTACCAGGGCGTGGGTAACCTCGGGACGCACTCGATTGCGGACACGGTGAAGCCGGCCGCCCAGCTTCTTGGGCTCAACTGGGACCAAGTGGAAATCGTCTGGGGCGACTCGAGCCGGGGCATGCCACGTAGCTCCATCCAGGCCGGCAGCCAGACCACGCACGCTCATTCCAGAGCGAACTACGCTGCGGCGGAGGACGCGCTGAGGAAGATCCGGTTGGTTGCCTCGAGGCAGCTCGGAGGTTCTCCGAACGCCTACCAGGTGGACAACGGGCGCGTCAGCGGACCGGGTGGTTCGATGACGTTCGCGCAGGTCGCCGAACGGGCCATCGCGCTCGGCGGTGAGTTCGACGGTAGCACGCTGCCGTCCGACATCAGCGAGCGCGAGACGGTTCCTGCCGCTCAGCGACTCGCTGGCCAGGGCCTGATGGGTGTCGCGGCAGACGCCTACGGCGGCAACGGCAGCATCTACAGCTGGCAGGCAGGATTCGCCTTGGTCGAGCTCGATGTCGAGACCGGCATGGTGGAAATCCTCGAGTATGTGGGTTGGGCTGACTGCGGCACCGTCATCCACCCGCGAAGCCTCAAGGCGCAAGAGTTGGGTGGGAGCATCCAGGGGATGGGAATGGCGATGTCGCAGCGCTGGGTCTTTGATCCGCGCTACGGAGTGCCGTTCGCGAACCGGCTTTACACCGCGCGCCCTCCAGGCTTCCACGACGTTCCGTTGGAAATGACTGCTGGTGCGGTCAACATCCCGGACCCGCAGACGCCGGTTGGCGCCAAGGGCATCGGGGAGCCTTCCGTCGGTGCTGGAGCGGCCGCTTTGACCACCGCCATCGCCGATGCGATGGGCGGGAATTGCCTCTGTAGGACGCCGCTCACACCTGACATCATTCTTGCGGAGCTGGAAGGACGGCCGGGACCCTGGTCCCGCCTCGACCAGCACGTCGGCTAGGGAGACCGAACATGGCAACGATCAAAGACATGATTCCGCCGTTCGACCTGGTTCAGCCGACGTCGGTGGACGACGCGGTGGCGCTGCTGCGCGAACATGGTGCGAACGCGTGGGTCCTCGCCGGTGGCTTGGACACCTTCGACTGGCTCAAGGACCGCATCAAGCGGCCCGGAGTCGTCGTCGACATCGGCGGTATTCAGGAGCTGCATGGCATCCGTGACGCTCAAGGCGGGCTCGAAATCGGCGCGATGGCCACGCTGACGGAGGTCATCAACCATCAGAGAGTGCGCTCGGAGTACTCGCTGCTGGCGAACGCGGCGGACCACGTCGCGACACCTCAGATCCGAAACCAGGGCACACTCGGCGGCAACGTCAGCCAGGACACGCGGTGCTGGTATTACCGCAGTGGGTGGCCCTGCTACCGTGCCGGTGGCAACACCTGCTACGCGTCGGCACCGGTCGCCATGAACCGCGAGCATGCCATTATGGGCACGAGCCGGTGCGTGGCGGTGAACCCGTCCGACACCGCGCCGGCGCTCATCGCGCTCGACGCGAAGATGGTGGTGCAGAGCCCGAGGCGCCGCACTGTCGACGCCGAGGACTACTTCATCGGTCCGACGACCGACATCACGCGGATGACGATCCTCAAGCCGGGCGATCTGCTCACGCAGATTCACATTCCGGCGACCTGGGCGAACTCCAGCTTCTACTACGAGAAGGTGCGGGATCGCGGTTCGTGGGACTTCCAGTTGGTGAGCGTAGCTGCCGCATTCAGGATGTCAGGCAGCACCATCGAGGAGGCTCGCATCGCCGTGAACGGCGTGGCGCCTTACCCAGTCCGTCTCGAGGGAGTCGAGCGGTTGGTGAGGGGCACAAACGGCGACGAGGCGACGCAGGTCGCTGCTGGTGACCTGGCGATCGCCGGCGCACGTGCCCTCGCCCGCAACGACTTCAAGATTCCGATGATGCGCAACCTGGTCCGTCGGGCCGTGAGGAGCGTGGCTTGATCGAGCTATTTCGTAGAACACAGAATCCGTGGGGCCAGGATGTCCTGATCGGGGTGTCCTGGGACCTCATGTGGACGGCCATCGTGCTGGCGGCAGTCTTTCTGGTCGGCCATGCCGTCTGGTATCGCTGGAGGAAATTCAGCGAACATGCGGCGGCCACGCCTGCTGCGGTCCCGGCGGGGGTTCCCGAGCGGATCCAGCGGCATTCGTTGGCGGCGCGTCTGTTCCACTGGACGATGTCGGCGTCGATGCTCGCGCTGCTGTTTTCCGCCTTCGTACCCATCATGGACCTCGACTTCGCCGGATGGCTAACGATCCACTGGATCGCCGGCGTGGTGCTGATCGCGACGATCGTCTACCACATCATCCATGCGATCGGCTGGATGGATTTTTGGTCGATGATGAGCGTCGGCCCGAAGTTCTTCAAAGAGGGCTTTCAGACGGTGAGGCATGTCCTCTCGTCGAAGGCCCCCGAGCCTGAGAAGGCCGGGAAATATCCCTTCGACCACCGCATGTATCACCACGCCATCGTCGTAGTTTCACTGTCCGCTGTAGTGACGGGTGTCCTGATGATGATGCGCGTGGACACGCCCTTCTTCACGCGGAATACCTACCTGTTGTCGGATTCGATGACGGGTCTGGTGTTCGCCATTCATGGCTTCGCAGGCGTGTCGCTGATCCTCCTGATTGCGTCGCACATCTACTTCGCGCTCAGGCCGGAGAAGCGGTGGATCACGTGGTCGATGGTGCGGGGATGGATCGATCGTGAGCACTATGCTGAGCACTTCGATCCGGCCAAGTGGGTCGTCACCGGGGATCGTGAGGCCGGCGGTGCGCTCGCCGACTCGTCCGTCAGCGCACCGCTCGAGGACGAATAGAGCGACTCGGACTGCAGGGTCGCAATTCGGAGTCCATCCCCCAGGATTGGAGTAAGTGTGTCCGCCGCTCGCGATGACGTGAAGGCACGGATCGACGCGATCGAGGAGAGCTACGAGTTCTACCTCGCATACGCGGCGCAGGGCTTGTCGAGTGACCAGGGTGTGAAGTCCGGCGGCCAACTGCGTGAGTTCCTGACGCAGATGGAGAAGGCGCTCGACGGGCTCGCCGACTCGTTTCGGGCGGTGGTCAAGGACGATCCGGCCGCGCCCCCTGGGGTGTGGGACGCCGTGCTGAGCGTCTTGGACGCCGATGCGTCAGCCTCGCTCGCGACGATACGCCTGGTGGCGTCCCGTGCTGGGATCAGCTCTCAGCTTATCGACAATCTGAACGCGAACATCCATCTGAGGGCGCTGCTCACCGACCTCTTCCTGATGGATGACCTGATCGACCAGAGCTGACCGGATGCCGGAACGCGTACTGCGCTTCCGACAGGCGGAACTGGTACGATTCACCTACATTCTGATCTACGGATTGGAGTGAAACATGTCGGTGCGCTTTCGCATTCGCACATCGCAGGGCCAGGAAATCTCGTTCGCCTCGCACGAAATGTTTGCCGAGTTCGTGCGATCGGGCGATCTGTCCCCCGACGATGTCGTGTACGATGCGGAGACACGGGAATGGTCCTCCGCCCTGACGCACCCGGTCGTGCTGCAAATCGAGTTGGACAGCGAGGACGCAGCGGAAGAAGTTTCCAGTCCGCCGGAAGCGGGCGTTGACCAAGCGGACGCCGACACCGGTCCAGACGTGCAGTCGGCCCCCGACATCGGGCTGCAGCTGGCACCGGCCCTTGATCAGCTGACGCCTGCGCAGGAAGCCGCCGCCTTCGTCAAGAAGATGGAGGCAGAACGGGCCAGCGCCCGACACTTCGACGACGAGCCCCCCATGCGGGGGTTCCGGATGGAGCAGGGCTCATCCGGTCTCATTGGGGATGTCGTCCGAGCGCCCGAGGAGCCGGCGCCTACGCGTCCGGAGCCTGGCCCGCCTGAGCCGCGCAAGGGATCTCGGCACGAGCCGGTTCGCCGGGAGGCTCCGGCGCGTAAAGACACGAAGGTAAAGCCTCCAAAGAAGAAGAAGCGGAGGAAGAAAAGCGGCGCCGGACGGAAGAATGCGCCGCTGCTGATCGTGGCGGCGGTGGTCGTGGCCGGGGTAGTGTACTTCGGGCCGGAATTGCTGGCTCCGCCGACCGGGGGCGGCAGCGCCGTGGGAGGCGGCACCGTCGAGCTTCCGCCGCTTCCGCCTCCGCTGATTCCAGACACCGAGGATGCGCTCAGGGCTCGGGCCCAGGAGCGGTATCTGGCGACCACGCGGTCGCTCCTCCGGGACCTCCCGCCCATCCCGACGATCTGGCTGCAGGGTGCCTACCTCGCTGCACCATCCGAATACCCGCAGGTGCGCGAGGTCTGGAACCTGTACCTCACGACCGTGCGTCAGGCCCGAGCAGGGGACAATGAGCGATACCGCGCCGGGTATCTACGGGCCCTCGACGACGCCCGCGTGGACGGGACTGCGCGCACGCTAAGGCTGGCCGGAGCGGTCTCGGCGTTTCAAGGGGAGGTTGGGCCACGGGCGGCCCACTACGATCGCGTGGAGGCCCTCATCACCGCGGCGCTCCGTGGCCACGATGCTCTCGTCGAAGCCGAAGGAAGCATTTCGTATGAGCCGGCCTCCGGGACGCCTGTGTCCGGCGATCCCGTTATCGAGGCTGTAGGTCGGAATTCGGCTGCTCAGTCGCTGCTCGATCAGGTCCTGGACATGATCTTGGGCGAGCTCAACGACCCTGAAGGGCCGGGCCGGACCGAGAGCGTAGGGGAGTGGATACGGGAGGGGATCCTCGACGCTGTCACGCGTTGACGCCGTTTCCCACTCCATTCTCGTAGTGCGGGGTAGAAGTAAGTGTGATGGTTCCTAGATCGCGGGAGATGCGATGTTCGGGTTAATAGCGGCGGGAATTGCCGGAGCCGCAGGGATTTTTGGGCACATCAAGTCGCGGAGCTTCGTCGGCCAGCGTCTGCGGTACACATCAATCGTCGAGAAGCCGGCCTTAGGCCTGTGGGCGGGTGCGGGGGCGACCATCCTGTCTGGCGTGGCCGTGTCCGTCCTTCCGATCGTCGGAGCCGGCACGGCGATCGCGATCGGGCTTGGTGTAGGGACAGGCGTGGCTGTGGGCGTCCAAGACGCGAAAGAGCCGCCGAAGCTTATCGAGGACTAGCGTTCGGAACGTGCGTCCCGGCCGTCAGCCCAGGGCGCGCTTCAGCAGAGAGCGAACCTGCCCCTCGAAGCGCTTGACCACCAGCACCGAGGCGGGTGAGTAGCGCGCGACCTTCTCGGGAATTTCTCCGAAGACGACCTGCTGCAGGTAGGGCTCCCGGGCCGCCCCCAACACGACGAGGTCGTAGTCTCGGCTTTCCAATGCGATGCCGCCGGCGACCGACTTGGCTTCGATGATCTTGTGTTCTACGTCGATGCCCGAATCTAGGCGCTCCACGGTCTTCCGAATCCAGCGGTCGGCCATCTGGCGCTCCTCCGCGAGTGCACCGGGGTGCGTCACGTAGCAGGCCGTCACCTCCAGGTCGAACGCCGGCGCGAGCGCATTCAGCATCTCGGCGGCGAGCTGGGCGTGTGCACCGCCAGCAGTCGGGAACAGGCACCGCTTTGGTTTCGCGGTGCTCCCGAGCTTGAGCAGGGCCAGGTCGCAGGGCGCGTGCCGGATCACCTGGTCGGCGACCTCGCCGAAGATTCGGTCTCGGGTGTCGGTATGTCCTTTCCAGCCCATGACCAGCAGGTCGGCCCCGTACCTCTTGGCCCCCGTCAGGATGCCTTCCGTGGCCTGGTGTGCCACCACCAGGTCCGTCGCGATGGAAAACTGATTCTTGGCAGCATGTTCGCGTGCGGCCTTGAGCAGCCCCTCGCGATGCTGAGTGAATCGCAGACCTTCCGAGATGGGAAGCTGGCGCGGAACCTCGACCACCGAGTAGGCGACGATCTGCTTCTGCCGCGCCGATGCCAGTGGGCGCGCGTAGTCGAGCAGGATGCCTACGTGATCTGGATTGTGGAGAGGTACGACGACGGTACTGTCCGCAGGCACGCGGGCAGGGAGCGGCCGGTCGAGGACTTGAGGCCTGACCGCCTCCGCCTGCTTCTTGAAGTAGCCGTAGTAGAGCACGAGGCCGACCGCGACCCATCCGATGGTGACGTACCACGCGAGCGGTTGAAAGGTGAACTGATAGACGGCCAGGAAGACGTTGAGGACGATCCCGAGGATCGGCACGAAGGGGTAGAACGGGACCCTGTACCGCCGATTGAGCTCGGGGGCTTTTCGTCTCAAGACGATGACGGACAGGTTCACCAACGAGAACGAGAGCAGGAAGATGAGGCTGGCCGCGGAGCCCACGGCTTCGATCGGCAAAGTGAGAGCCATCACCAACAGGATCGCGCCCGTCGCGAAGATCGCGACGTGAGGGGTCCGTCGCTCCGGATGGATGGTGGCGATGGCGGCCGGTAGCCAACGGTCCCGGCCCATCGAAAAGGCGACCCTTGAGGAAGCCATGATGGTGGCGTTCAGCGCCGACATGGTGGACAGGAGGCCCCCGAACACGATGACCGCCACACCGAACGCCGGCATGAAGCCTTCAGCCGCGCGAACGATGGCGGTCTCCCCGTTGTCACCCAGGAAGCGCCACGCGGGCCCTCCGTCGGGCGGGCGAACGGCCCCCAAGGACACGAAGATGATGAGGAGGTACATCACGACCGTTACAGCCAAGGAAATGAACGTCGCCCTCGGGATGTTCCTTTCGGGCTCCTTGATCTCCTCGGCCACGGTGGCGATGAGGTCGTATCCCTCGAACGCGATGAACGTGAGGCCCATCGCCACGAGCACGCCGCCCATCCCCTCCGGAAAGAACGGGTTGAAGGCCTCCATCGCTTCCGCCGGCTCGGCGCCGACGGCGCGAAGGCCGTAGGCGATGAAGACGGCGAGGATGATGAGCTTCGACACCGTGAGGATGTTCTCGGCCAGTCCAGTGGCCCCCGCGCCGCGAGCGTTCAACCGCACGAACGTGAAGCCGATCACGAACGTGACGATCAGCCCGGCCCCGGTCTCGCCCGTCACGCCGAACGCACCCTCCGCCACACCCGGCATGTACTTGAGGAAGAACTCCCAGAAGTAGCCGGCGAAGCCCAGTGCGTAGAGGCTGCAAGCGACCGTGTAGGCGAACCAGAGCATCCAGCCTGCGGTGAACCCTACGGCGCCGGGGAAGGCTCGTCGGACGAAGGCATAGCCCCCTCCGGCTTCCGGAATGGCGGCAGCGAGTTCGGCGTATGCGAACGCGGTGAGCAGGGTCACCGCGCCGTTCAGAGCAAACGCGAGAATGGAGGCGGGACCGGACTCGCCTGCGGCGATCCCTGTGAGTACGAAGATGCCGGCGCCGATCATGGCGCCGATGCCGATCATCGTAGCGTCGAACAGCCCCAGATCGCGGGCGAAGGTGGGCTCGCCCGTCGCGGAGCCGTTAGCTGGAGAGGTCACGGGGGAGGAGGATGTGGGTAGCTTTGAGGCGACGCAACTCCGACGGCTATCTACAACCCCGGCACGTCAGCCCGTGCGTATCTCCGGCTTCACTTTCGTCCGCAACGCGGTCTCGCTCGGGTACCCGCTGCGGGAGTCACTGCAGTCGGTCTTGCCCGTCGTTGACGAGTTGATCGTCGTGGTCGCGGCGGCCGAGCCGGACGACGGGACGAGGGCGTTGGTCGCGTCGCTCGGTGACGACCGAGTACGCATTGTGGACGCGGCCTGGGACGAAGAGCGGGGTGAGCGGGCTTACGCCGACCTCACCAACCTGGCGCTCGACGCCTGCATCGGAGACTGGTGCCTCTACATGCAGGCCGATGAGGTCTTACACGAAGATGACCATGCCAGGCTCCGTGACCGATGCCGGGCGCTACTCGCCGACGAGCGCGTCGACGGACTCCTATTCGATTATTTGCACTTTTTCGGTGACTATGGGCACGTGCAGAAGGGGCAGGGGTGGTATCCCACCGAGATTCGTGTCGTTCGGAACGGCTCGGGAATCCGCTCCGTGCGGGACGCCCAGTCCTTCAGGCACGCTGACGGGCGGCGTCTCACGGTTGCGCGGGCGAGGGCGACGGTCTTCCACTATGGGTGGGCTCGACACCCGTCGGTGATGCAGAAGAAGACGCGAGAGTTCTGGTCGCACCGCGTCAGCGAGCAGGACGTCGACGCCCGGTGTGGAAGCGCTCTGGATTTCGACTACGGGCCACTCGGGCGGCTACCGCGCTGGGACGGGAAGCACCCGGAGGTCATGAAGGACCGCGTCGCCGCCATGGACTGGCAGGCGTCGCTTCGAGAGACCGACCCGCCGGGAACCATCCGGGCCCTGCACCGCGACGAGCAGTGGCTGTACCGGTTCCTGACCGGCGTGACCCGCCTGACCGGCATCGACCTCAACCACAAGAATCACGGGCGCATGCTCCGGGTCTGACGAGGCCCTGGGCTCAGCCGCCGAATTCCTCCAGCAACGTCACCAGCTGGGTCCGTTCTGTGTCGTTCAAACGCCCATCCGCGAACACGTTCGTGAGGATCCCGATGATCTCGTCGACAGCGACGATGCCCTTCACGTCCGGATTTCGTTCGATCCAGGCGTGGAAGACCTTCGCCTCCATGTCCGTGACCTCGCCGTCCAAAACGATGGAGCGGGCGAGCCGCATCATCTCCTGGAGCGCGTCGCTCCTCCGCATGATCGACTCGTCTAGCATCGCGCGTGCCTCAGTGCATCATCTCGTGCATGGTCGCCATCGACTTCTCCGTGATGGCACCGTAGATCAGCGCTCGAATCTTGGCCTGGTCGTCCAATCCGGTGGCCGGGATGACCTGCGTGAGGTACACGACCACGAGGTTCTCGACCGGATCGACCCAGTAGGTCGAGTGATATGCGCCGCCCCAACCGAACTCGCCGACCGAGCCCGGCTGACCCGCCGCCCCCACGTCTTCGCGAATCGAGAAGCCGAGGCCGAAGCCCATGCCCGGCCCACGATTGATGTCACCGATGTGGTTTTGCGTCATGAGGTCAACGGTCACCGGTGATAGGATGCGTGCGCCGTTGAGCTCGCCTCCGTTCAATAACATCTGCAGGAACCTGCTGTAATCGCGCGTCGTCGACAGGAGCCCCGCGCCACCGGAGAACGACGCTCTGGGACCGTCCACATACTGTCCCTGCGTTTGCATGCCCGCGCCGTCCGGCGCGCGCGTGAGCTCACCCATTAGGCTGTAGACGGTCGCGAGGCGATTTCGCTTGCTCTCAGGCAGATAGAAGTGCGTATCGCGCATGTCGAGCGGCTCCAGGATGTGCTGCCGCACGAAGTCCTCGAGGGTCTGGCCCGACACGACCTCGATCACCGCGCCGAGAATGTCGGTGTTGTATCCGTACACGAACTGCTCGCCCGGCTGGGCCTGAAACGGCAAGGCGGGCATCCGGTCCACTGTGCGACGAATCGGCTCGTCGCGGTGTCCGAAGTACCATCCCGTGATGCCTGCGGCCTCCCACCGATCGCCACCGGGGCCTGCGCCGTACGCGATGCCGGCGGTGTGCGTGAGCAAGTGACGCAGCGTGATCTGACGCTCGGCCGGGACCACATCGTATCCGCCCCCCTCCCTTGGCGACGCCACCGTCGTGTTCCGGAATGCAGGTAGGTAGCGCGAGACCGGGTCGGTGATCAGGAGTCGACCTTCCTCCTGGAGCATCATGATCCCGACGCTGATCACCGCCTTGGATTGAGAGGCGATGCGGAAGATGGCGTCCGTGTCCATCGGGCTATTGGACTCCCGATCCCGATAACCGGCAGCTTGGGAGTAGACCACTTGGCCGTCCCGGAGCACGATGGTCGCGGTCCCAGCGAGCCGTCCGTCGGCAACATATCCGTTTAGCGCGGTGGTGAGCCTCTCCAGGCGTTCGGAGGACATTCCGACTGTCTCGGGTGTGGTCCGAGGCAGCTCCTGAGCGAACAGGGGCGCCGCGACGAGGAGTGCTGTAAGGCCGAAAGAAGCTATGCGT
>JAOTVA010000265.1 GCA_029863645.1 Gemmatimonadota bacterium | reverse complement strand
CGTCAGTCTCTGCCCTGGCTTGAGCACCAGGTAAGCTTTGGGCACCTCGCCTTTGTAATCATCGGGGACCCCGATGACACAAGCTTGCTCCACTTGAGGAAGCTGAAACAGAACCTCCTCCACTTCCGTGGGGTAGACGTTGTAGCCTCCGCAGATGATCAGGTCCTTCTTGCGGTCGACGATGTAGAAGTATCCATCGTCGTCCATCCTGGCGATGTCTCCGGTGTAGAGCCAGCCGTCTCTGATGGCGTCTCGCGTGGCTTCCTCGTTCTTCCAGTAACCCATCATGATGTCCGGACTCTTGAGGATGAGCTCCCCTTCTCTTCCCGGCCCGAGCTCCTCTCCCGTGTCGGGATCGACGATCTTGAACACCACGTCCGGCCAAGGGAGGCCAATGGATCTTGGCTTCTTCGTTCCCTTGTAAGGGTTGGCCGATTTGGCGGTCACGGCTTCGGTGAGGCCGTACCCTTCGATCAGCATCCCGCCAGTCTTTTCCTGGAACTGCTCCTTGAGACTCTCGGGCGCTGGCGCGGCACCCACGAAGCATCCGCGTAGCCTCGCCCGTCTCAATTTCCTGAAAGAAGGATGCCGGAGCATGGCGATGTACATCGTAGGCACTCCGGCGAAGATGGTGACCCCGCGTTTCTCGATGTTGCTGAGCACTGACTTGGGATCGAACCGCGGCACGAGGACTAACTTCAATCCGTGTATGAGCCCGAGGTGCAACCCAACGCTGAGACCGAAGCCATGAAAGAAAGGCAGCACGCAGAGCTGCACGTCGGCGCTGGAAAGATCCGCCCACGCCTTGGCCATTTCCTGGTTCACGGCCAAAGCACGATGGGAGAGCATGACGCCCTTGGAGAGTCCCGTGGTCCCGCCGGTGTAGAGGATCACCGCCAGCTCGTCCGGCCTCGTTTCGACGGATACGTCGTCTTTTGAGCCGCCGCTCGCCACATCTGTGAAGCGAGCCAGCTTCGACGACGTACGGCAATCCGGCAGTTCCCGTGCCATTGTCTTCTTCTTGATGCGAAACAGGTGCCTCTGGGGAAAAGGGAGGTAATCGGCCAGGTCCCCCGCGATGAATTGAACGACGCCCGAATTCTGGACAAGACCCTTGACGCTCCCGTACAGGAGATCGAGGAAAAAGACGATCTTGGACTGGGAGTGTTTGAGCTTGTACTCGACCTCGGTAGCCGTATCCAGCGGGCTCGCAGGCACCACAACCGCTCCGCATTTGAGCGCGCCGTAGTAGGACAAAACGAAATGAGGAGTGTTGGGATAGAGGAGAAGAACTCGATCTCCCGGCTTCACGCCCAGTTGCATCAAATGGTTGGCGATCCGGGTGGCACCGATTTCGAGCTCACGGTAGGTGACTGCGGTCCCCATGAACTCCAGCGCGACCTCGTCCCCGTGCGTCATCGTGGCGCGCTGGAACAGCTGCGGGATGCTCTGCTCGGCGTATTCGAGGTGGTGGGGGACGAACGCGTCGTAGTGAGCCAGCCAGGGGTAGGGGTAGCTCGATGGGGTCCGGCAATCCACTCATCCGCCGGGGGGACGACGCGACGGCGCTCTCCACTCCCGCGCCAACCTCTCGGCTTGGGCCACCTGGCCCGCGGTCAGCCCCTTGGAGATCTCGATCACTTTCTTTTCGGCCGTGCGGCTACCCCGAGCCGCGGCCAGACGGTACCACATCAGGGCTTGAACTTGGTTGCGGAGCACTCCCTGACCCTGCTCGTATGCCCTTCCCAGAGCGAACCGCGCCGTGCTTTCCCCCTGCTCGGCGGACGCGTACCACCACCTCAACGCTTCGACGCGATCCCTTCGCACGCCTCGCCCGATCGCGTACATCGCGCCTATGCGGTACTGGGCCCTGGCATGTCCCTGGCGGGCCGCGAGTCGGAGCCAGCTCGCGGCGCTTGAATAATCCAGGGGCACGCCGTGACCGGTGTGGTACGCGATTCCAAGTCTGTACTGGGCGAGCACGTGACCCTGCTGGGCGGACATTCGAAACCACTCCGCCGCTTTCTCGAGAGACCGCGGAACACCCTCGCCGTTAGCGTGGAGGATGCCAAGATAGTACTGGGCCTCAGCATCGCCCTTGCTGGCTAACGGCTGCCACTCGGCAAGCGCGGTTGCGTAGTCCCTCTGCATGTAGGCGCACAGTCCGTCGCCGGCCTCGACATTGCACACCGTTGCCAGGGCGACGCACAGCGCGGCGGCGGAGAGAGAACTCCTCATCGAATCTCCTCCCGGGAAGACGAGCACTTGCCCATCACCGGCCCACGCTGGGCAATGACAACAACACTTGTTATTTACTGTATACAGCTATAAGAAGGAAGTCGGGGGCCTGGAAT
>JAOTVA010000016.1 GCA_029863645.1 Gemmatimonadota bacterium | reverse complement strand
AGGAGTGCTGTGGAGCCCTGCATGCACATGGTGGCGACCTCGACAGAGCACGGTCGCTCGCGAGACGGAACGTCGACGCCTTCCTGGCGTCCGGAGTCGAGCGCGTCGTTGTGAACGCGGCTGGGTGCGGCGCAGCCATGAAGGACTACGCCACGCTCCTCGAGAACGACCCGACGTACAGCGAACGCGCTCGCGAACTGGCTGACCGGGTGGAGGACGTGACCGAGGTATTGGCGGCTGCCGGCCCGCGCGTCGGCAGTGCCATCGAAGCGAGTGTCGCGTACGACCACCCGTGTCACCTCCTGCACGCCCAGCGGATCGAGCAAGCCCCTCTCGACGTTCTCGCCGCCGTGCCAGGCCTCGAGGTACGCGTCGTCGCCAACGCAGCCGAGTGCTGTGGCGGAGCTGGGATCTACGGCCTCACACATCCGGACCTCGGGGGAAGGATCGGAGCCGACAAGGTGGCTGCCGTCCGAGCCGTCGGGGCCGACGCCGTCACGACTCCGAACCCTGGATGCATGATGCAGATCGGTGCGGGGCTGCGGCTCGAGGGCGCCGGTGAGGGCGTCGTTCACCCGGTCGAGCTGCTCGACGAGAGCTACCGGCGGGCCGGCTTTTACGACGAGGCTGGAGGGTGACGGTAGACCTGGCCCGTGGCGCCGACATCGTCGCTGTCCTGCAAGAACGCCGGGACCAGATGGTCGACATGTTGGTGGCCATCGCGTCCCTCGAATCTCCGACGGATGTGTTGGAGTCGCAGGAGCCGGTACAGCGGCACCTGACCGACGCGCTAACCGGACTGGGCTTCGAGGTGCGCAAGATTCCGGGACGGGCGACGGGGGGTCACCTCTATGCTCGTCCCCTCGAGCGCAAGCGTGGACGTCCCGGCCAGCTGCTCGTAGGGCACACCGACACGGTGTGGCCCGTCGGCACGCTGAGGTCCATGCCTGTCGTCGTAGAGAACGGGCATGTGAAGGGCCCGGGGACGTTCGACATGAAAGCCGGTCTCGTACAGGGGATCTTTGCGCTCACCGCGCTGGCCGCGTTGGGCCTCGAGCCGCCGGCCACGCCCGTCTGGCTCATCAACTCGGATGAGGAGACGGGCAGCCCCGAGTCCCGCCGGTGGATGCGTCTCCTCGCGAGGCGTGTGGCTCGCGCGTATGTGCTGGAGCCGGCGTTCGGCCCCGAGGGCCGTCTCAAGACCGCTCGGAAGGGCGTCGCTCGGTACACCGTGACCGTGCGGGGTAAGGCAGCGCACGCTGGCCTCGACCCGACCGCAGGCGCGTCCGCCATCGCCGAGCTCGCGAGTGTCGTCCAGCGGCTTCATCAGCTCACGGACCTCGAGCGAGGCACGACGGTCAACGTGGGCATGATCAAGGGGGGGACCCGAGCCAACGTCATCGCCGCGGAGGCGTCCGCGGAAGTCGATGTGCGCATGATGACGGTCGCCGACGGTGAGCAGGTGGACCGTGACATCCGCGCGCTCACAGCGCTCACTGCGGGGACCTCGATCCACGTTGAGAAGGGAATCTTCATCACACCTTTCGAGCGCACCGGACGGAACCGCGTCCTGTGGGACGCCGCCTTCCAGGCCGGCGCACGACTGGGCCTCGACCTCCAGGAGTTCGCAGCCGGTGGCGGCTCGGACGGCAACACGACAAGTCAGTTCACGGCGACGCTCGACGGACTCGGGGCGATCGGGGACGGTGCGCACGCCCTGCACGAGGCGGTCCTCATCGACGGGATGGTCGAGCGCGCCGCGCTGCTCGCCGAGCTCCTGATGGCGCCCCTCGAGACGTGAGGCGTCGCGGCCCGTGAGGATCGAGCGGGTGGCGCTCCTGGAGATCCCACTCACGCTATCCGAGCCATTCGAGTCGAGCTCGGGAGTCGTGAGCCACCGCCCTATCGTCCTTCTCAACCTCGAAGCCGACGGTCTGGAAGGGTGGAGCGAATGCGTCGCGCTTGGTGCACCCACCTATACCTACGAGACGACTTACACGGCCTGGCGCGTCCTTACCGAGATCATCCTTCCGGGGGTGATCGGCATGGACGTGTCGGAGCCCGCGTCGATTCTTCGGGCGGCGCGGGACGTACGTGGACACGAGATGGCCAAGGCCACCGTGGAGATGGCGTGCTGGGACCTGGCCGCCCGCTCGGAGGGGATCGGCCTGGCCGAGAAGCTCGGCGGCACGAAGAGCACGGTGCAGGTTGGGGTGAGCGTCGGGATGATGTCGTCGCTTGCGGAGCTCGGGGACCGGGTCGCGCGGTATGTCGAGGACGGCTACAAACGGGTCAAGGTCAAGATCGGTCCCGGTCGCGACATCGAGGTCTTGGCCGCCCTACGGGAGCGCTTTCCGGACCTGGTGCTCTGGGCCGACGCCAATTCCGCGTACTCCTCGCAGGACGCGGCGCGCCTGAAAGAGCTCGACGCCTTCGGACTCCAGATGATCGAAGAGCCCCTCGCTCCGGGTGACTTTCTGGCCTATGCGCGCCTTCAGGATCGTATCGAGACGGCGATCTGCCTGGACGAGTCGATCGTCACTGAGGCCGACGCGCTGCTCGCCGTCGAGCTCGGCAGCTGTCGTGTGGTGAACCTCAAGCCCGGGCGGGTGGGCGGCCTAGAGGCGAGTCGCCGCATTCAGGCCCAGCTTTCCTCTGCCGGGCTGTCCGTGTGGTGCGGCGGGATGCTGGAGTCCGGTGTGGGACGCGCCCACAATGTGGCACTCGCATCGCGGGCCGGGTTCGACCTTCCCGGCGACATCTCGGCGAGTCGCCGCTATTGGGAGTGCGACATCGTCACTCCGGAGTTCGAGGTCTCGGGGGGAGAGATGGCCGTCCCCGCCGGTCCGGGAATTGGTGTCGAGGTAGACGTCGACCGCATCGAATCCCTCGCGGTGCGGAAAGCCGAGTTCAACTAGATTCGGGCCGGGCGCAAGCACCAGGGACAGAAGCGCCAACCGCGTTCGATGCCTCGGCCACACGCGCAGTGCACGCGCCTCTGCCGCCCACAGGTCGGGCACGCCATCGCGCCCACCGGAATCGCTGCGTCGCAGTGACGACATGCGACGCCAAAGCCCTCGGCGGCTGCGAGCAGGCGGGTGATCTCGTGTGGGCTCGTAAGGCCATGCGCCACCGCCCGCCGAGCGTCGGACTCCATTCCACTCATGCCTGTCTCGCGTGCTAGGCGGCGCACCTCAGACGAGGAACCTCCACGCGAGATCTCATCGCGCAGGGCGTCCGAGATGGGAAGGACCTGATAGATGCCCGTCCGCCCGCGGTGCCCGTCGACACACGCATCGCAGCCCCGTCCCCGGCAGCTCCCACAGAGGCGGCGTACCAGCCGTTGGGCCACGACACCGGCCAGTCCCCCAGCGACCAGAAACGGAGGCACTCCCATGTCGAGGAGTCGGGTGACCGCGCCGGGTGCATCGGTGGTATGAATCGTGGACAGGACGAGATGACCGGTGACCGCGGCGGTCATGGCGATCTCGGCTGTCTCTCGGTCGCGGATCTCGCCGACCATGACAACGTCCGGATCCTGCCGTAGGACTGCGCGCAGCGCTTCCGGGAAGCCCAGGCCTGCGCGTCGGTCGACTTGGACCTGGCTCGCACCGGGGAGCCTGTATTCCACCGGGTCCTCCAAGGTCACGACGTTTCGGACGTCGCGGTCGAGCTCGGAGAGGGCCGCGAAGAGCGTAGTGCTCTTCCCGCTACCCGTCGGCCCCGCCGACAGCACCACGCCTTCACCCCGAGAGACCAAACGCCTGAGTGTCGACAGGTCGTCCTGGGCCATGCCGAGTCCATCGAGCGAGCGCGGCGCGGTATCGGAGTCGAGGATTCTCACGACTGCCTTCTCACCGCCGTTCACGGGTAGGGTGCTCACACGCAGGGTGAGTAGGCGTCCCGCGTGCTCGATGGCAATGCGGCCGTCCTGTGCACGCCGCCTGACCGAAATGTCCATCCCGGCCAGGACCTTGAGGCGTGACAGCACGGCACGTCGAGAGGCGGCGGGAAGGTCCAAGGTCTGACGCAGAAGGCCATCGATGCGAAGGCGGATGCGAACGTCTTGGCCGGTCTCCTCGACATGGATGTCACTCGCTCCATCGTCGATCGCGCTCCGTAGGATGCGGTCTACGAGCCGAACCACCGGTGCCTTGCGCGTCGCCCGTTCGAGCTTGGCCCGTTCTGCATCTTTTCCAGGGGAGCGCAGTACCGCGGGGAGGGCGTCGACGAGATCCACGAAGTCGCCTCCGTAGTGACTCTCGATGCCTTCGAGCACCGCGTCTGGCGATGCAACGAGCGCGTGCACGCGCTTTCCGGTTTGGAACTGCAGGTCGTCGACCGCTTGGAGGTTGAGCGGGTCGGACATGGCGGCCTGCAGTGTCCGTTGGGTCACCGTGAGTGGCAGGAGCAGGTGTGCTCTCACCAGCTCGGGGCGCACCGTCTGGAGTGCCTCGCGGTCCGGGCAGAGCGGGGGCGCGACGTACGGAAGTCCGAGCTGTACGGACAAGGCCCGGGCGATATCCTCCGGCGATGCGCGCCCTGTGCGCACCAGCGTTTCGCCGATGCGCTCCCCGCGCTTCCGATCTGGCCCCAGCACCTGATCCAGCATGTCGGCTGAGATACAGCCGTTCTCCACGAGCAGCTGCCCCAGGATGCGCGGACGAGTCGCCATGGACTGACGATGCGCCCGACGCAGGGGCGCCGGGATGGCGGAAAGGGCCGCCCGTCAGGACCTCGTGCCGAGTGTCTCCAAAATGAAGCCCGTCACTTCGCGGATGTCGCCGAGCTGGGCAGCCGCCGACGAGCCGGGGCCCGTTGCGATGCCTAGCACGGGATTCCGGGTGTGATCTTCGCGTATGTCCTCGAGGTTGCCGTGGTCGCTCGCGACGAGCAGCAGTGTGTCCTCTGCCAGCTCCGAGAGGAGCCCATCGAGGAACGCGTCGACGCGACGCAGCGCCGCAACCGCGGCGTCGCTCCGATTCGTGTGGCCAGCCGTATCCGTTTCGTAGTGAGCATAGAGTGTCAGGTCCGCGCTCTTACTGATTCGGGCGAGATTGGCTCCCGCCGCCCGGGGCGTGATGGACGGCACCTCGTCATGTCCGAGCTTGTCCCTCCATCCGTCATTCACGATCTCGCTCGACACCGCGTCGCCGCTCGCGAGCGCCTCTTGATGCCGATCGAGGACGCCGGCGCCGCGCGCCGCCAGGGGAGGCGCGGCGATGCGACGCCCTCCACGGTGCCCGGGCCAGCCCTTTGGATAGGCGTTCGCGAAGCTCACCTCGTGGCCTCGGTCACGGGCCCTGCGGAGTACGCTGCGCTCCTCGACCAGCGGACGAAGGGCGACCGGCGTCCACGGCCCGAAGTGTCTCCCGAAGATCTCCGCTGCGCTCGCTCCGGTCAGGAGAGCCGCTTGGCCTGTCCCGCTCTGCGGCGTTCCGTCGACATCGAGCGTCGCAGCGAGTGGAAACGACCGGCCGGCGGGGCCCTCGACGACAGGCTCATCGAGCGTGGGTGCCTGGCCACCCATCAGAGCCGTGAGCGCTGGGATCCGGTCCGCGGCCATGAGGAACGGATTGACCGACGAATCGGCGGGTCCGATGCCGACGCCGTCGAGAAATACCAAGAGCACTCGACCCGGCGAGGGGCCGAGCGGCTGTTTCATTCGGCCGGGCGGAGATCCACGGTGACCTGAACCTGAACGTGGCCCATGTCGGCCCGGTCGCGCAGTCCGTCCCTCACCCTGGGTTCGAGCTTCTCGTAGGCCGCCAGGATTCCTTCCCTGAGGTGCTTACGCAGCACCTTCAGCGCGTTGACGTCCGCTCGGCTCGTCTTGGTTTCCTTCTTCGCATCGGCGATGTGATACGGCTTGATCTCGAAGGGCGAGACACCGACGTCGTCGTAGCGGTCGTGGTCGAGATACTGGATCGAGATGCTGACGTCACCGCGCGCGTGGTGATGGTGAATGTCACCCACCGCTTGGAAGCGTGACGCCAGCCTTCCGAGTTCAGACCTCTGGGCGGCTCTCGTGTAGGCCCGTTCCAAGGTTCCGAAAACGCGCTTCAAGCGCTCGGTGGTCGTGGCATCGAGGTCAGGGATCTCGGTGTCCAACTCCCGTCCCATTGCCTGGCGCTCCACGTACAAACCCGCGCTTTCGGCATCACGGTTTCGAGCGCGATCGATGTTCTCGAGGATGCGGTCTGGATTGGTCCGGAAGCTCATGGAAGCCTGGCGTCGGTCGTTTCGTGGTTAGCGCCCCGCTCTCGGAGGTCGAGCAGGGTCCTCAGGATATCAGGTAGGCAATCAGCGGCCAAGGGCGGTGCCGCGGAAGATTCCGCGTGACTCCGTCGTAGGCTACACTGTCTTCCCGACTTGGCCCGGCCGCGGCCCGTCGTCCACTGGAGGCATTCTATGCGCACACCGAAACCCGTCCTGGCGGTCCTGTCTGCCACGCTCACTGCTTGTGCCGGTGGGGGAGCGGGCGTGCCCTCACTCGTCTACGCGGTACCCAGCCCGTCAGACCTGACCTACGCGGTCGCAGACACGGTGACGATCGCACTACAGGGCATCGGGCAGGGCATGGAGCTCAGCGCCCGGAGCGCTGCAACGTACTCTGTGCACTACGACCGGTCTCCGAGCGGCATGCGCGTGACCGCCACCATCGACGCTCTGGCCGCTTCGGTGGTCATGCCCATGGCGAGCCCGATGACGATGGATGAGGGCGGGCTGGCCGGGGATTTCGTCTTCGACCTCGACGTCCGAGGCCGCGTCGGATCCATGTCGTCTCCTCAGGCGACCCAGCTCGGGGCACAGGTGTTCGCCGCGCCTGTCGTTGCCCACACGCTCTTCCCTCGCTTACCGGGGAGGGTGGCGAGGGCGGGAGACAGCTGGGTGGACTCGGTGACGTACCTAGAAGATGGCGAGGCGGGGGTGACTCAGGTGCAGTCGGCCCTGACGTATACGCTGACCGGGGAGTCCCAGGTCGATGGACGGACCCTACTCGAAATCACATTCGCCGGTACGGCTGAAGTACGGCAGGACCTGTCGCTGGAGGGTGCGCGCATCAACCAAAACTCTCAAGTGGAGGTCGAGGGGCGCTTCCACTGGGATGCTCGGGCGGGCGTTCTCGTGGACAGCGAGATGAGCATGTCCGGGCCGGGCTCGGTTCGAGTGGCGCTGCTGCCGGGCGCCGAGCTCCCGACGAGGGTGCGCTGGCTGACGCGCGTTCGACTTCTCGAGAGGTGAGGCCGCCAGCATGAGCGATGCTGCACCATCGCTGCCGAGGAGACTGCTCGACACGGTCATGAGCCCCGGCCGAATGGCCGGCGCGGTGGCGGAGAACCCGCGGTGGCTCGGCGCAATGCTTGTGGGGGCTGTGCTGCTCGGCTTGTCGATCGCCGTACTCCCATGGGAGCTCTTTGAAGCGATGCAGCGGCGGGTGCTGCTGGAAAGTGGACGGGCGGCACCTGAAGTTCCTGAGAACGTAAGGACCGCACTGCGTATCGGGTCGATCGTCGGTGGCGCACTCGCCTTCGTGATCTTCTCGTTCATCGGGGCAGCCCTCTCGACCTTCATCTACGCCTTCGTCCTGGGCGACGAGGGCACCTATCGTCAGTACCTCGCCGTTGGCGTGCACGCGGCCATTATCCCGGCCACAGTGGCGCTGCTGCTCGCGCCGCTGCGCATCACGGCAGGCGATCCGCAGCTCACCTTGAATGTGGGGACCTTTATGGTCTTCGTGCCCGCAGGGTATCTGGCGGGGGTCCTGCAAGCGTTGGACTTCTCGCAGATTTGGTCGGCGCTGGTGGCCGCCCAGGGCATGCACGCCATCGACCATCGCCGCTCGGTCCGCAGCGCCGCGGCGATCCAGCTCGGCATCTTATTGGTCATCGCGCTCATCGCCGGGTGGTTCCTGGCCCGCCAAGGTTGAACATGAAGAAACTCCCATCGATCGAGGTCCCTCGAGCGGCCGGGCGCGTGCGCAGAGCGCTGTTCACCGCGCTCCTGTGCACCGCTGGCCTGGCGGGGTGCACAGCGGGAGAGCGACCCGACTTTCTGGCTCTGGCGACTGCGGGCACAGGCGGCGTCTACTATCTCATTGGCGGTTCGATCGCCGAGATCTGGAGTCGCGAGCTGGCCGACCACATCGTCGTGGCCGAGGTCACCGGCGGGTCGGTCGAGAACCTGAGCCTACTGATGTCGGACCAGGTAGCTGTCGCGTTCTCAATGGGCACAAATGCGCTGGGAGCTTATGCGGGCTCCAACTCCTTCGAAGGTGGGGAGCCTGGGAGGGTGCTTGCGCTCGTGGCCCTCTACCCGAATGTGCTCCAGCTCGCGTCCCTCCAAGGGGGGGGCGTCCAATCGCTCCAGGACCTCGTGGGGCGCAGGGTGTCCGTGGGCGCCCCGGGCAGCGGCACCGAGGTGGGGGCACGCACGCTCCTAGAAGCGAACGGCATCGGGTACGAGGACTTCGAACCGCAGCGCCTCAATTTCAACGAGACGGCGAACGGCATTCGGGACGGGACTGTGGACGCGGGTTTCTGGAGTGCCGGTCCGCCGACGAGTTCGATCATGGATCTCGCCACCGGCCGTGAGATCCACCTGATCCCGCTCTCCGATGAAGAGGTGGCGCGCACCGCCGCGGTGGATCCCACCGTGCGCCGGGACGTGATCCCTGCCGGGGCATACCGAGGCCAGAACGAGCCGGTGCCAACGTTGAGCACGCCCAATCTGCTCGTGGTGCGGTCGGACATGTCCGAGGATCTTGCCTACTCGCTCATCCGCGTCTTGCTCGAGGCGCAGCCCGAGCTCGCCCAGGTGCACCCGGTCGCGGGCCGGATCTCGGCCGAGTACACACTGGACGTGTCTCCTATTCCGCTCCACCCAGGTGTCGTTCGGTACCTGCGGGAGGAAGGTTTTGAGGTGCCGGATCGCCTGATTCCGGCCCCGTGAGGGTGGCAATCCGACAGTGACGAACCCGGCGTCGGCTCCCGCGGTGCCTGGAGCGATCGCGCGCCGAGATCTGAACCTCCCGGTGTTCGCGGCCGGTGCCTTCGTGCTCTTTGCCGTGGCCCTCTCCCTGTTCCAACTCTACACCGCGGGTGTTCGCCCGGTCGGCCTCTTTTACCAACGGGGCTTCCACTTGGCCGCCGTGGAGGTCCTCGCCTTCCTCGTATTTCCCTCGCGTGGCCGTCGCGCTTCGGGAGTCGCGAGAGTGCTGGCCTGGACGGTGGACGGCCTATTCATGGTGGCCGCCGCGGCGACCGCGCTCTATCTGACGCTCAACCTCGACGCGGTCGTCGGGCGGGCCGGGCTGCCCAACCCGGTCGATATCGTCGCTGGGGTCGTCGCCGTCGCGGTGCTGCTGGAAGCGAGCCGGCGAGCCCTCGGCTGGGCGATCTCACTCATCGCTGTCGTCTTCGTCGCATATGCCTACGTGGGTCCGTTTCTCCCGGGCCTGCTGCGGCACGGTGGATACGGCACGGGACGACTGATGGGTCAGCTATACCTCGGGCAGGAAGGGATCTACGGCATTCCGCTCGGCGTGGCGGCGACGTTCGTTTTCATCTTCATCCTGTTCGGAGCGCTCCTGGAGGTGACGGGCGCGGGACAGTTCTTCATGGACCTGGCCTACGCCCTGACCGGTCGGCAGTCGGGCGGGCCGGCCAAGGCCGCCGTGGTAGCCTCCGCCGCGATGGGCTCTGTCTCAGGGAGCGCGATCGCAAACGTCGTCACCAGCGGTGCGTTCACGATTCCGCTCATGAAGCGAGTCGGGTACAAGCCCCATGAGGCCGGCGGGATCGAGGCGGCGGCGAGCACGGGTGGCCAACTCCTGCCACCGATAATGGGGGCCGGGGCCTTTCTCATGGCCGAATACACCGGGCTCCCTTACCTGGAAATCGTTCGCGCCGCGCTGCTTCCGGCCATGCTCTACATGGGCACGGTGTTCGTCTTCGTTCACCTCGTCGCTCAGGCCCGAGGTCTGAAGGGGATGCCGGCGTCGGAGTTGCCCCGCTTCAAGACCACGATGGTGGGAGGTTGGCACTTCCTCCTCGCGTTGGGCGTCCTGGTTGGAGCCCTGGTGATGGACCTGTCTGTGGCGCGGGTGGGCTTCCTCGCCTGTATCGCCATCGCGGTGCTGGCGGCGGCGCGGGCGGTGTGGGACCGCGGGCGGCAGAGGGCCGAGACCGCACCGGCATCGCCCGGTATCGCCCCGTGGCTCCGAGGAGGCGGCACGAGAATCGTGGACGCTTTCGTTCTGGCCGGACGCAACACACTGCCCGTGAGCCTGGCCTGCGCGATCGCCGGGATCATTGTGGGGGTCGTCGGGCTCACCGGCCTCGGCCTGAAGTTTTCGGCGATCATGTTGTCCCTGTCTCAGGGCAACCTCTTCCTCGCGCTGATCCTGCTCCTTCTCGCCAGCCTGGTTCTGGGGATGGGGCTGCCCGTAACGGCGAGCTACATCGTCCTGATTATTCTCGCTGGGCCCGCCTTGGTGAACGAGTTCGGCATGCCGATTCTCGTGGCACACATGGTGGTCTTCTGGTTCTCTCAGGACTCGAACGTCACTCCCCCGGTGTGCCTAGCTGCCTACGCGGCTGCCGGAATTGCGGGGTCGGACCCGATGCGGACCGGGCTACACGCATGGAAGTATGCCAAGGGCCTGTACCTGATTCCCCTGCTCATGGTGGTGCACCCCCAGCTTGTCCTGGGCGGACCCCTTTGGCTCGTGCTTGCGACCGGCGCGATGGCGATGCTCTCCCTGACAGCTTTCGCGGCGGCTCTCGAGGGCTTTGCGCTGCGTCCGCTCACCTCCAGGGGCAGGGTATTCCTTCTGGCGGGTGCGCTCTGTGCTTTCCATCCCTCTTTGATCGTGGGGGCGGTCGGATCCACCCTCGCTCTGCTCTACGTGTTCTGGGATCTGCGTTCGGGGCCGGGTGTACACGCGGTCTGACCCACCCGCACTGCTTGGACGTATGGCTCCCACCGGGACGATTCGGATCGGTACCCGGGGCTCGACGCTCGCGCTGTGGCAGGCCCGCTGGGTGGCCGAGCGACTTGGCGTAGAGCTGCCGGGATACAAGCTGGAAGTCGTGACGGTGACCACGCGCGGGGACGTAACGGCCGGACCTCTCACCGGCGCCACGGGGGAGATCGGATTCTTCACCTCTGAGATCGAAGCGGCCCTCCTCGAAGGTCGCGTAGATCTGGCCGTGCACTCCCTCAAGGACCTGCCGACCGCCGAAGACGGGCCGCCGGTGGTGGCGATTCCTCTGCGAGGCGACCCCTGTGACGTGCTTGTGAGCCGCACCCGTCAGGCACTTGCCGACCTCCCGGAGGGGGCGAGGGTAGGCACGTCGAGCCCCCGCCGCAGCTGCCTGGTCCGATCTCGCCGACCCGACCTAGAGGTCGTACCGATCCGCGGCAACGTCGACTCGCGCGTGCGAAAAGTGCGCGAGGGTGCATTCGATGCTGTCGTGCTGGCGGCGGCGGGCCTCGACCGACTCGGCCTGGGGGACGAGGTCAGCGAGCGCTTCGACCCGCGACTTCTGCCACCTGCACCCGGCCAAGGCGCCTTGGCCGTTCAGGCGCGAGCGGACGCCGGGCCGCTCTTGGACGCCCTCCTTCGCATCGACGAACCGTTGGCCCGGGGGACCGCTACCGCGGAGCGGGTCTGTCTGGCAGCGCTGGGCGGTGGGTGCTCCCGGCCGATCGGGGCGCATGCGTGGTTGGAGCAGGGCCGACTGTCCTTGATCGCGTTCGTCGGCTCCGAGGACGGGTCGAAGACCGTGAGAGCTGAGGCGTCAGGCGAGTCCGCGGAGGAGCTGGGGCGCTCGGTTGCGGCAGACCTCCTTCGCAGGGGCGCCCGGGAGCTGCTCGCGTGACCGCCCTGGTCGGGAAGCGCATCATCGTCACGCGTGCCGACGAGCAGGCGGACGGACTCTGTCGAGCGCTAGAGCGAGCCGGCGCCTTCGTCATCCGATGCCCGACCATCCGCATCGCGCCTCCGACGTCGAACGAAGCTCTCGATGAGGCCTTGGGGCGACTCGGGGAGTACCGCTGGCTCGTCTTCACGAGCTCGAACGGCGTCCGGGCCGTGCTGTCCCGCATGGCTGATCTGGGCCTGTCCCCAAACACTCTGGATAGCGCTCGGGTGGCTGCGGTGGGCGCGAGTACCGCACGGGTCTTGGAGGGGAATGGGATTCGAGCGGGCTTCGTGCCGCGTCTGGAGCGTTCGCGCGCGTTGGCTGAGTCGCTCGTCCCGGTCCAAGGGGAGGACATCTTGCTCGCCCGTACCGACATTGCCGATCCGGCCGTGGCAGATATCCTTCGCCGCCGTGGCGCTGCGCGGGTGGACGACATTGTGGCCTACCGGACCGTGCTGCTCCTCCCGCCACCCGGCGCGCTCGAGGAGTTGAGGCGCGGTGTTGACGGTATCACCTTCACCAGCCCGTCGACCCTCCGCGGCTTCCTCAAAGGCGGCCCGGAAGTGCGGGGGCTGTTGGAGGGGGTCATTGTCGCGAGCCTCGGACCGGCGACCACTGAGTTGGCTCGTGGGGTAGGAATTGCGGTCGATGTGGAAGCGGACCAACGAAGCGTGAACGGATTGGTCGACGCGCTGGACCAGGCGTTCGCGTCGGGCACGGCGGCCGTCGACGAGGAGAGTGGCGAGTGAGCGATATACGAGAGAAAGCTGCCTGGTCGGCGGAGAAGCTCGACCAGGACGCGGCCTCGGAGAACTTCACGAAGCGGTTGCGGAGACTCAGGCGCACGCAGGGGCTTCGCGCGCTCGTGCGTGAGGCGCGCGTCTCCGTGGATGACCTGATCTTGCCGCTTTTCGTGACGGACGGCGTTGGGGTGAGCGAAGAGGTTACGTCCATGCCAGGCGTCTTTCGCGAATCAGTGGACATCGTGTCGGCCCGAGTGGAGAGGGCTGTCGCGGCAGGCATTCGCGCCGTCCTGCTCTTCGGGATTCCAGACGCTAAGGATGCCGGCGGCAGTGCGAGCTACGACCCGGAAGGGGCCGTACAACGTTCTTTGGGAATGCTGAAGGACCGCTTTCCCGATCTGGTTCTGGTCGCCGACACGTGTCTCTGCGAATACACCGACCATGGGCACTGTGGGCTGCTGGACGAACGAGCCGACGTCGACAACGATGCCACCCTAGAAGTTCTGGCTCGCATCGCTGTGAGCCAGGCGGAGGCCGGCGCGGACCTCGTCGCGCCTTCGGGAATGATCGATCGGCAGGTCGGGGCCGTCCGGGCGGCACTCGACGATGCGGGATATCAGCGGGTGGGCATCATGGCCTATTCGGCGAAATACGCTTCCGTGTTCTACGGTCCGTTCCGCGACGCGGCCCACGGTGCTCCCACGTTCGGCGACCGTCGCGGCCACCAGATGGACCCTGCCAACGCGGGGGAGGCGCTGCGTGAAGCGCGACAGGATCTCGAGGAAGGGGCCGATCTGATCATGGTCAAGCCAGCTTTGGCGTACCTCGACGTCGTACGACGCATGAGCGACGCGTTCGAGGGAGTGCCGCTCGTGGCGTACAACGTGAGCGGCGAGTATGCGATGGTGAAAGCCGCGGCCGCAGCGGGATGGCTGGCCGAGCAGAGAGTGGTCATGGAAATGCTCACCGCGATGAAGCGGGCCGGAGCCGACCTGATCATCACGTACCACGCACTCGATGTGGCAAGGTGGCTGCGGGATGGGGATTAACGGGGTGCCAGGTCCTGTCGTCCCGGCGACCAAAGCGGGAAGTACTTTGAGGTTGTAACTTCGGCACTGTAAGTAGTAGAGTTGCCCGAGGGCCGCAGGTTCGAATCTCGCTCCCTGCCCAGGTATGACACCTCCCAACACGAAGGCTGCGTGACCACGACGGTGTCGACGCACGCCGACGACGTCGCGGGGACTCCTCCCCAAGGCGGTCCTGACGACCCCTCAGGAGTCCAGGACGCAGTCCTAGAGCCAGCCGCGCCACCCACCGGAGAAGTCGGTCGGTTAGGCGGAGTCGTGCGAGCGAAGAGCGTTCGGTTCGGGTACGGAGTCGGCACACCGGTCCTGGACGGGGTCGATTTGGATGTCGGCGTCGGCGAGATCGTCGCGCTGGTGGGGCCGATGGGCTCCGGCAAGAGCACGCTCCTACGCGTCCTGATCGGCGACCTCACCCCGGACACCGGAGTCGTGGCGCTACTGGCGCGCCACTCGAGCGGCGGCCGCGCGATGCTGGGATATGCCGGCCCCGCAGGGCCACACTTCGAAGCGTTGTCCGGTTGGGAGAATGCTCTGTTCTTCGCCCGTGCCGGTGGCATGCGCCGCCGGGAGGCGGAGGGCTCGGTTGCGGAGCTCATGGAGACCTTGGGCCTGAAGGATCAGAGCCACCGGCCGGTTGCCGAGTACACGGGCGAGGCCCGCCATCGCCTCTTGCTCGTAGAGGCGTTGGCGCACCGCCCTGCGTTGACTGTGCTCGATGGTCCGTTCGTCGGAATGGATCAGCGCACGCGAGAGGCACTGATCCATGTGCTCCGGCTACGGTCGGCGCAGCGAGGCACCGTCATTGTCGCGAGCGACGACCTCGTCCTGATTCCAGAATTGGCGGATCGGCTGCTGTTCATGGATCGCGGCCGGATTGTCGCCCGCGGGCGGGTTGCGGAACTGCTTGCTTCGGTGGGATCCGCGACCCGGCTCGAAATACGACTGGAGCGACGTCCCCAGCAGTTGGACGTGCGGTTCCGTCCGGGGATCACGGTCGTAAGCGAAGGCGATCCGTACGTAGTGGAGGTGAGTCGGGGTCGCTCAGCCGTCGGCGAAGTAATCGCCGCGCTTTCGGCGGCCGGCGCCACGGTGAAGTCCGTCACGGTTCGCGAGGCCGACCTTGCCGAGGTTTTCCGCCGCGCGTCAGGGGCGGAGCTGGAGTAATGGCCTCACTCGTATGGGGGCTGGAATGGCGGCTTGCGCTCTCCAAGCGGCGTGAGCTTGCACTGCGCGTTCTGGTTCCGCTCGCCCTGGTCTTCGTGATCGCGAGCGGCGCACTTCCCGCCGTTGCCGGTGTCGCGGTCTATGCGGTGCTCTTCGTCGTGTTTGCGCACTTCGGGACGGCGCTGCCCGCCCTCCGAGACGCCGAGAGCGGTATCACGTTGCGGGTGGTTCGGGGAGGGGTGTCCCCCGCCGGCTACTTGATGCAACGCGTGGCCGCGTGCTCGGCGCTGGCGCTTGTTGAGTTGCTCCCCGCATTCCTTGTGGCCTCGGTGTTTCTCAACGCCTCGACCTCCGAGATCCTTATCGCGCTCGCTGCCCTTGCGGTGGGTATTTGGATCGCGAGCCTCATGGGGGTCGTGGCAGCGGCGGTGAGTGGCTCCCGGTCGGAGATGGTGGTCATGTGCGGAGTCAGCCTCGTCCTGCTCCTCCACATGTCTGGAGTCTTTCAGTCCGCTTCCGCGAGTGGACTGGCGGCCACGTTGGAAGGCATCGCGCCCTTCCGGGCGGTGCACGAATCCTTCGTTACCATGGTGGCCGGAGGGGCGGTGGGCGGTGCCGCCGCCTCGCTCGCATGGGCGCTTGTCCTGTCGGCCGTCGTGTGGCTAACGGCACCCCGACTCACCGCCGCGCTGGAACGCTCGGGTTAGGGCTTAGCGACCCAGCACGCCGAAGACGATGTGCGCCTGAGTCCCCACTCTGATGTCCTTTGCGGCGAACCAGCCTTGCCGAACTTCGAGGCCGTACATGGATGGGGCGGCGCTCGGGTAGGACTCCGTGATCAGCGGCTCCATGGCCACGATATCGACGACTCGGAAGGATGGGTCCATGTAGGCGATGTCCAGAGCTACGTACGTATTGGCCATCCAGAACGACCGGACCTGGTTGTCTGGGAACACGAAAAGCATGCCCGTGCCGTCGGGCACATCCTCTCGGTACATGAGCCCTTCGGCGCGCTCGTCCGAAGTGGCTGCGACCTCGGCGATCACCGTATCAGCGCCGAAGATTACCCACGCGTGGCCGGCGGGCGGAAGCGGTTCAGAAGGGGGTGCAACCTCCGCAGCCAGGCTCCGGTCGGCGGCGGCCGGAGCCCGATCGTCGCCGGGCCCACAGGCCCCCACGGCGAACGCGATCGCCCAAACCCCAAGAACCGAGCCAAACCGGCGCCATTGAGCCTTGTGAAAATCTTCACGAGCGTGCATTATCGGCCTCCCGTTACCCGTCGCACGACTGTAACTTACGCCCCTCGGATTCGGTTCCCAGGGGTACCTCCAAATCCGGTGGAGGGGACAGAGGCGGTCCGCGCCGGGTTGGTCAGGCGGTTCGTCGCAAAATAGGAGTAGTTCCGTTGGTCGATCAGAGCCTCCTGGACATCCTCGTTTGTCCCGAAACAAAACAGCCGCTGCGCCTTGCCGAACAAGCGGTGCTCGACCCTCTGAACGCGTCCATTCGCGCGGGGTCTGTGTCGACGAGAGGAGGCCAGGCGGTCTCAGACGAGATCACTGAAGGGCTCGTGCGGGAGGACGGTTCAGTCCTCTATCCCGTTCGGGACGATATCCCCATCATGCTGATCGACGAGTCGATTCAACTGTCACAACAGGTATAATGACACGACACCGGATATCGAGGGCCGCTGCCCTTCCGATCCTGGCGCTCGGCCTGGTGGCTTGCGACGCAACCCCGCCACCGGTGGGCATGGTCCGGGGCGCCGAGCTTTTCGAAACATGCGCTCCCTGCCATGGTGACGCTGGGCTCGGCGACGTGGATATAGCCGCTCCGGCGATCGCGGGACTCCCGCAGTGGTACATCCAGTCTCAGCTCCAAGGCTTCCAGGCGGGTTGGCGCGGCAAGCACGCTGACGACCTGGCGGGGCTGCGCATGCGTCCCATGGCCGTGTCTCTCAATCGCGAGGGCGACATCGAGTCCGTCGCCCAATACGTGGCCTCGCTCGAGCCGACGTTCCCGCCCAGTACCCTCCACGGAAATGCCGGCGCGGGCGCGGCGCTGTACGAGCAGGTGTGTGTCGCCTGCCACGGTGCTGCCGGCCGGGGAGACGAAATTCTGCACGCCCCGCCCATCGTGCAGTTGCCGGATTGGTACCTCCTCCAGGAGCTTGAGGACTACAGACGTGGCGCACGCGGCGTGAACCCCGCGGATACCTGGGGAATAACGATGAGGGCCAATACCCTGGTGATGACCGACCAGGCCATGGCCGACGTGATCGCCTACGTGCAGACCCTGAGGTAGACGCCATGTCAGATCACATCCTTGCCCAGGCGCCAGGTCCGGTTCCCGCACCTCCACCTGCGGACAACGAGAACGAAGCGCTCATCGACGCCGAGAAGACGTTCAAGGTCACCCTGATCAGCGCCGCGCTGTTTTGTCTGGCCGCGGCCGTGATCATACTGGTGACGAGGACTTGGTAGAATGACTCCAGAGCTACTGTCCACCTACGCGGCCGACATCGACAACATCATTTTGCTTGTCGCAGTCCTCACCGGCTTCTGGTTCGTTGCCGCGGAGGGGGTGTTCTTCTGGCTGATCTGGCGATTCCGCGCCAAGCCCGGCGTGAAGTCCGAGTACCTGGTGGGCAACGAGAGGCACGTGATGAAGTGGATCACATGGTCGCACGGCCTCGTTCTGATATGTGACGTGTTCATCGTCATCGGCGCGGTGCAGGTCTGGTACAACGTGAAGCAGCGCCTTCCGGAGGCGGACTCGACGATCCGCGTGATTGGACAACAGTGGGCCTGGACCTTCCAGCATCCCGGTGCCGACAACCAGCTCGATACTCCGGACGACATCTTCACCGTGGACGACCTCCATGTGGAAGTCGACCGGACGTACCACTTCGTACTCGAGTCTCGTGACGTGCTGCACTCCTTCTCCGTACCCGTCTTCCGCATCAAGCAGGATGCCATTCCGGGGCGCGCCATCACGGGGTGGTTCGAGGCGACCGGCACGGGCGAGCACGACGTCCAATGCGCCGAGATCTGCGGCATCGGCCATGGGGTGATGGCAGCGCGGATACACATCGAAGACTCCGGCCAGCACGCGGCGTGGATTTCGTCCGCGTCAGCGGCACAGTAGGGGGCGGGCAATGGCACACACTGCAGTCGCGCACCAGCACGTCGATCACCACGCGCATGAGCATCACGGTCCGCAGGGGATCTTGAAATACATCTGGTCGACCGACCACAAGATGATTGCCATGCAGTACCTGTTCACCGGCATGTTTATGGCGGTGGTCGGCGGCTACATGGCCTACGTCTTCCGGATGCAGCTGGCCTTCCCGGGCATTTCCGTTCCGGGCTTCGGACAGGTCTCCCCCGGCGAGTACAACGCCCTGGTGACCAACCACGGTTCGATCATGATCTTCTGGGTGGCGATGCCGGTTCTCATCGCCGCGTTCGGGAACTACCTGATTCCGCTCATGATCGGCGCGGACGATATGGTCTTCCCGCGCATCAACCGCCTTTCGTACCAGATCTTCCTGGCTAGCGCGCTGCTACTTCTGGCCTCGCTCTTCGTCCAGGGAGGCGGTTTCGGCGGCGCATGGACCTCCTATCCACCCCTTTCGGCGGTCGGCGAGTACAACCAGACCGACTTGGGGTCGTCCATGTGGCTGGGCGCGGTCGCGCTCGAGTTCGTGGCATTCTTGTTGGGTGGTATCAACTTCATAACGACGCTGATGAACGCGCGCGCGCCGGGCATGAAGGCGTACGACATCCCTCTCGTGTGCTGGATGATCGTCATCGCGAGTATCCTGTTCATGCTCTCCGTGGGTCCGCTCATCGCGGGCGCAGCGATGCTCTTCTTCGACCAGACCATTGGGACCGGGTTCTACGATCCGGCTCGGGGGGGCGACCCGGTCCTTTGGCAGCACCTCTTCTGGTTCTTCGGTCACCCCGAAGTCTACGTGGTGCTCCTGCCGGCGATCGGGATCACGATCGACATCATCGCGACGTTCGCGCGTAAGAAGGTCTTCGGCTACAAGCTGATGCTCTACACGACGGTCGCGACCGGCGTTCTGAGCTTCTTCGTCTGGGCGCACCACCAGTTCATCGCGGGGATCGATCCCCGCATGGCGAACGTGTTCATGGTCACCACGCTCCTGATCTCGGTGCCCATCGCCGAGCTCTGTTTCGTGATCATCGCGACCTTGTACGGTGGGTCGATCCGCCTGGCTACGCCGATGTTATGGGCGCTGGCCTTCATGGCCGAGTTCCTCATCGGGGGAGTCACCGGAATTTTCCTGGGCGCGTCGGGCGCGGACATCTACTTCCACGACACGTACTTCGTGCTTGCCCACTTCCACTACACGTTCTTCCCGATTGCGATCATCGGGTCGTTCGCGGCGTTCACGTATTGGTTCCCGAAAATGTTCGGGAAGATGATGAGCGACACCTTGGGGAAGATTCACTTCTGGGGCACGATCATCCCCTTCAACTTCATCTTCATTCCACTCTTCGTGCTCGGCATCGGTGGCCAGCACAGGCGCATCTACAACTACGAGCATTTCCCTGAGCTCGCTGGCGCCGACATGTACCAGCTGCGCCGCATCGCGACGTATGCGCTGCTCGTTATGCTCGCCTTCCAACTCGTCTTCTTCTACAACTGCATCATGAGTTGGTGGAAGGGTAAGGCGGCCGGGAAGAACCCATGGCAGTCCAATACGCTGGAGTGGACGACCGAGTCGCCACCGCCTCACGGGAACTGGCCTGAAGGACTGCCGAATGTGTACCGGGGGCCTTATGAGTACAGCCATCCGGACCGCGAAGAAGACTACTGGCCCCAAAACGAACCAGGCTGATGGCATTCGCAAAACCAGCAGCGACGCTCCGTAGCGCCACGGGAATCCCAACCGGCCGATTGGCCGTTTGGTGGTTGCTCGCCTCCGAGGTCGTGATCTTCGGTGGCCTCCTGGGCACGTACCTCATGTTCCGCCTGGGTCACCCCGAGTGGGCTGATGCGGCGGCGCACACCAACACGTGGATCGGCGCCTTCAATACCCTCGTGCTCCTTACTTCGAGCTTCACGGCGGTGCTCGCGCACCAGGCGGCGGAGAGGGGCGACGGGAAGACCGCGGCGAAGCTCCTGGTGCTCACCATCGGCGGGGCGCTGACCTTCCTCGTCGTGAAGGGCGCTGAATGGACGATCGAGATCACGGCGGGCTACACGATCACCGCCAACGGCTTCTGGTCCTTCTACTACACGGCGGCCGGGCTGCACGCTCTCCATGTGATCGCCGGCGCGATCATCATGGGCATCATCGCAGCTGACGCCTATAGGGGCCGTGAGCTTCAGAGAGTCGAGCTGATCGGCATCTACTGGCACTTCGTCGACGTCGTCTGGATCTTCCTTTTCCCGCTTCTCTACATCGCGAAGTAGGCGACATGTCCGAGAACCACGAAAGCCATCACGTCAACTACAAGAAGATCTACTTCACGCTGCTGGGCCTTCTCGTCGTGAGCGTGGCGGGTCCCTTCGCAGGGATCTTGATCGTCACGCTCATTACGGCGTTCGGGATCGCGATCGTGAAGGCCAACCTGGTCATCCAGAACTTCATGCACCTCAAGTGGGAAAAGAGGCTCATGAAGTGGATGCTGACGACCTCGCTCCTGCTCATGGCGCTGATGTTTGCCGGCACCTCGGTCGACATTCTCAACCACGAGGGGCGGAACTGGGTGAACGTGGCGGCCATGGCGGCAGTCGAGAGAGGTATCGAAGACGGCGAGGGCGTGGCCGAGACCGCGGAAGTGGAGGTCGTGGCGGCTGGCTTCAACGTCGAGTCGATGTTCACGGTCGTGTGCGCCACCTGCCATGGTCAGGCGGGTGACGGCACGGGCGCTGCGGGCGCGGCGCTCGATCCGCGTCCAGCGAACTTCACCGATCCGGTGTTCTGGGAGACGCGCGACCGGGCCCGCATCGTGAACGTCATTGCCAACGGGGCCACGGCAGTCGGCGGCTCAGCCCTCATGGTCGGATGGAGCGCCAGCTTCACCGCCGAGCAGATCGAGGAGTTCGCCGACTACGTCGAAGAGTTCCGTCCGGAGCAGTAGCCTCGACATGAGCGCCCAGTCCGCGGCCTATCCGATCGATCAGAGGCCCGTGCCGACGAAGCGCGAGCCGCTCGTCTCGAACGGCGTGCTGGGGATGCTCATCTTCATCTTCACCGAGATCATGTTTTTCGCCGGCTTGATCTCGGCCCATTCGATCGTGCGGTCCCAGACGGCCGGTCAGATGTGGCCCCCCTTCGGGCAGCCCCGACTGCCCGTTCAGGAGACCGCCGTCAACACGGCGGCGCTCTTGGTGAGCGGCATCGTTCTCGTGATCACCTGGTTCGCGTTCAGGCGCGAACGCCAGAGCGCCAAGATCCCGCTCCTACTTTCGATCGTCCTAGGTGGCTTCTTCGTCTGGTTCCAGGGCATCGAGTGGATGGCTCTGCTGCAAGAAGGGCTCACCATCCAATCCAGTTCATACGGCGGCTTCTTCTATCTGATCATTGGTACGCACGCGGTTCACGCGATCGCCGCCTTGGTGGCCCTCGTGTGGGCCCTGATGCGCCTAAACAATGACCAACTTGTTGCGTCGCAGCTTGCCACGGTGTCGGCGTTTTGGTACTTCGTTGTATTGGTCTGGCCGGTCCTTTACGTGAAGGTGTACCTATGAAGCGCGCCCTCGGCATGATCCTGGCGCTCGCCGCCATTGCGGCGCTTCCGGATGCGGCGAATGCCTGCGCGGTATGCTTCGACGCATCAGATGAGAACCGCCAGGCCTTCCTCGCGACGACCGCTTTCCTCTCTTTGTTGCCGCTGGGTATGGTCGGTGGCGCAGGGCTCTGGCTTCGCCGCCGGGCGCGCGCGCGCGACGCCGAGGACGCACCGTCCGACGCGCCTGCGAGCTGAGTTCCGGCTCGGCTACTACCGCGCGGGCTCCCGCTCGGCGACCTGACCCCGAGGTCGTCAAATGAGCGTCGGTCTGTTAGGACTTGGCGCTTATTTGCCGGAGCGCATCATGACCAACGCCGAATGGGCGGAGTATGTCGACACGTCCGACGAATGGATCACGTCGCGCACCGGCATCCATCGCCGCCGGGTCGCTGCCGCTGACCAGAACACAGCCGATCTCGCCGTGGCGGCTGCGGAGCAGGCCATCGCCGACAGTGGTCTGACCGTAGCGGATATTGACGAGATCATCGTCGCGACCGACACGCCTGAGGTCTACATCCCCGACACCGCATCGTTCGTGCAGACCCGTCTCGGCGCGCGTGAGGTTCCGGCGTACGACCTGGGGGGAAGCGGGTGTGCCGGCTTCGTCTTGGGCCTCGATATCGCTCGCTCGAGGGCATTGGCCAACGACCGTCGCGTTCTCGTCATCGGGGTGGAGCTGCTGACAAGGCTGATGAACTGGCAGGACAGAAACACATGCGTGCTGTTCGGCGACGCGGCCGGAGCGGCCGTCGTGGGCGCGGGCCCCGGAATGGCTGAAATCTTGGCTGCGAACGCCGGCACAGACGGGACGCGCAGCGACATCCTCGGCCTCGAAGTCGGAGGCACCCGCATGCCGTTCACGGAAGAGCGCGCGCGACAGGGCCTGCACAAGGAGATCGTCATGCACGGGCGGGAGGTCTTCAGGGAGGCAGTCCGTCGCATGACCGCTGCCTCGATGGACGTGCTCGAGCAGGCTGGTGTGGGTATTGAGGACGTCGCCCTCGTCGTACCCCATCAGGCGAATCAGCGAATTCTCGATGCAGTCGGGGACCGCTTAGGCGTTCCGCCCGAGAAGGTGTTCGTGAACGTGCACGAATACGGCAACACGGGCTCTGCGTCCGTTCCGGTCGCGCTGTGGGAAGCTCGGGCCCAAGGGCGGATCCAGCCCGGTGACCTGGTCCTGCTTACGGCTTTCGGGGCCGGCTTCCACTGGGCCGCGCTGCTCGTGCGCTTCTAGGTCAGAGCCTCAACAATCGGGTCACTTTGAGCACCAGGCCACGGTTCTGCAGCACCGGGAAGCGCTCGAAGTCGTACGTGTCGCGCTCCTCCGTGTAGACCAGGAAGATCTCGCTGCCTGGGGCCCACTCCCAGCGGAAGCGGGCATTTGCGCTAAAGCTGTCGTTGCTCGAGTTGTACTGCACCAGCGCGCTCAAGAACATGCGGGGCGAGAAGGTATAGTTCACCCGAGTCACGGCGAGCCACGTGTCGAAGCTCTCGGTTGGCAGCTCAACCCGATTGAAAGAAAGACTGGGCTCTACCGAAAGTTGAGGGTGGAGTCCGATGCGCCCCCGGCTGAAGCCGACCGCCGTGAGATGGCCGTTGAACCATTCGCCGAATCGGGCCGATACGTTTCCTGAAAAGAAGCGCTGGGGCCCGAACGTATAAGAGGCCTGTACGGCATCGAAAGAGTGTCGGCCCGCGGCGACGGTGGCTCCGCTGATCGACTCGTCGACGAGAAGATTCTCGTAGCTGCTGGTGAAGCCTACCCTGATCTGGTCGCTGCTCTCAAGCTCCACGCCCAAGCTGCTGCCCACTTCCCGGCTCTCGACGTATCCCCCCTCCGCGCTCTCCACGTAGTCGGCGTCTCCCTGCAGGGTGATCTGCCGGATCCATTCGATCGCCTGGGGTCGCGGGCTCAGGCGGGCCGATGCCTGGCTCTGCCTGAAGCCCCAGCGTCGCACGAATCCGACCTCTGGGTTGAACTCGTCCTCGACCAACAGATGCCCGGCCTGCAGCCCGAGCAGGTCTCCGTCGTAGCTGAAGCGACCCTGATAACTGATGTCGAGCGAGTCGACGCCCGGCGTGCGCGTGCGGGCCAAGTATCCCGACAGATACCAGTCATCCAGGAATGAGAACGACGCGTCTCCTCCGTACGTCTCACTCGGGCCACCTCCGGCAAGGGCACGCGAGCGACGGGTATAGAGCCCGCCGATGTTGCTGCGCTGAAGGACGTCGGCGCGCAGCCGCAGAACGGTGAAGTTGGTCATCTCTGCGCCGATGTCGGACACGTCGTCCGTGACGATGTCCAGCGCGCCGACGTCGAAGGGCCCGATCTTCCCGGTCACCCGCCCGCCACCGATGATCGGGACCGGGGTGCGGCCCAGGATGCCGATGCGGCGGCTGAAGAAGAGCGTCGGGGCCGGTCCGCCCCCCCCGCCGCCGGCACCGACCCCGGCCGAAGGGAAGTTGAAGATGCCCCGGCTCTCAAGGAAGAACTCGCGCTTCTCTGGGAAGAAGAGGCTGAAACGGGTCAGGTTGACCTGCTGTTCGTCGACCTCCACCTGAGCGAAGTCGGTGTTGTAGGTGAAGTCCGCAGTGAGATTCTGGGTAATGCTCCACTTGATATCCACGCCGCCGTCGCCATCCAGCTCGTTGGATGTGGGGGATGCCGCGGTTCGGTCCGTCGTCATGCTGGCGATGCCGTATGGCTTCACGTCGATGGTGACGCCAGTCGGCGGCGCTTCGATACCGACGAGTGTCGCTGCGCGCGACATGCGAATGATCCCCATGCGCCCATCCCCTGCCGCTGCGCGGGAGACCGCAGTGAGGTGCGACCATTCGTTCTTGCGACGGATCGCTCGACGCAACTGCACACCCCAGACCTGCGTCGTGCCCGGCCGATACTTGATGGACTTGAACGGGATCTTCACCTCCACCGTCCAACCGCCTTCGAAGCGTCCGGTACGGACATCCCAGACCGGGTTCCAATCGAAGTTCGGACTCCCCTCATTCGTGACCTGCACGTCGACCATCGCGCCGAGCGGGTTGGTGTAGAAGAAGTATCCGTTCCGTCGGTCGTAGTACGTGTCGAAGACCAGTCCAAAGTTGTCGTTGGTGCTGACTCCCATGGCGTCCCTACGCATCTCGTTCGCGACCCAGTCGCGCTCGGGAACCTCCTCGAACACGCGTGCCGATACATACACGTTGTCCTCGTCGTAGAGGATCCACGCCTCGGTCAGCTCGGTCGCGGGCACCCCCTCATCGGGGAGACTCTGGATGAAGTCGTTCAGCGGCGGCACCTGTTGATAGACCGGTTCGCCCAGCTCACCGTCCAAGTCGAGCGGCCGATCGAGGCGCACGGCTCGGACGGTGGCGTTCCCGGCGCCGTCGCGTGTGATGACTTCGGGCAGTCTCGGGGCTGGTGGCACGCCCGCCGGCAGCGGAGGAGCCACTGGTTGATTGGGCGAGGCTCTGGCGGCTTGAGCCGTTGTTGCCGGGCGGTTCTCAGTGCTCGTCGCACCGAGCGGCGGCGGTGGGACCAACCGGGCGCTAGCCTCGCCTTGGAAGCCACCGCCTGCCGCTTCGGGAGGAGGCTCGAGCAGTGAAAATTCGACCTCGACGATCCGCCAGGTGCCACCGATGCGCACGCGTGTCTCCGCGTACCGCCAAGGGCCCTCAATGGGCGGACCCCTCGAGACGCGCAGCCCGCCCCGCAGCTCCAGAACAGTCACCGCTGTACTTCCGAAGACCTGGCTGTTCACCGGACCGGGCGTCCAAGCGAGGTCGGCAAGACTGAGTGTAGCTGGGTCGACCTCCACGCTCTGCCCGAGCGACATCAGGACACGGGCCTGCGGTGCGAAGTGTGCTATGTATCCCGCGACGTCGTCCGCGTTCAGCGCGGTCATGGCGCTGGTCACCGCCGCTTCGACGTCGGCGACCTGAGCGGCGGCCGGACTCACATGGCCGCCGAGGAGCAGCGCCAGCGCCCAGGCCGTGGGCGTCGTCCAACGTCCGCTGACGCGCGTCACGTCGGCTGGCTGGGTCAGCGTGCTCGGCCCCGCCGAGCCGTCAGCCGGCCCGTCTCCGCTTATTGCGAAGGAAGTCCATCATGATGTACTGCCCGAGTGTCATCGAGCTCGTGAAGTACGCTTTGCCACGAGCGATCTCTGAGACCTTCTGCACGAACTGAATGAGGTAGGGGTCCTGCGCGAGCATGAAGGTATTGATGAGGACGCCAGCCTTCCGACACGCGGCAACTTCCTGGAACGTGCGCTTCAGGATCATCGGGTCGAGCCCACCCGAGTTGGTGTAGACCCGCCCGTCGGGCAGCGTCATCGCACTTGGTTTGCCATCGGTGATCATGATGATCTGGCGCATATCCTTCTTTTGCGCGCCTAGGATCCTCCTCGCGATCTCCAGGCCTTCGGCCGTGTTGGTATGGAACGGCCCGACCTGCGCTTTCGCGAGCTGCGAAAGCGGAATCTCCTGGGCGCGATCCCCGAATGTTACGACTTGGAGCGAGTCGCCTGGAAACTGCGTCCGGATGAGATGCGAAAGCGCCAACGCGACTCGCTTTGCGGGAGCGAACCGGTCCTCGCCGTAGAGCACCATTGAGTGCGAGACATCGAGCATCAAGACGGTCGCACATGAGGAGCGATACTCGGCCTGGTGTACCATCAGGTCGCCGTAGTCGAGGTCGAGCGGGACCTTCAGGCCCTCTCGCTCGATGGCGTTCTTCAGGGTGGCGGGAATGTCGAGGTTCATGGTGTCCCCGAACTCGTAGGGCTTCGACGCCGCATCAGCCTCGACCCCGGTCGCGAGGTGCGGCGTGTCGTGCGATCCCGCGGTGGCCTTCCCGAGGGCGGAAAGCAGCCCTTTCAGAGCGCGGTACCCGAGGAAGTCCATGCCCTTTTGGGTCAGGTTGAACTGGACCTGCTGGGCGGCCTCCTTGGCTTCGTCGATCTTCCCCTGGCCGGTGACGTCGTAGGTCGCCCCGGGCATCTGCGGATTGCCGGTCTCGAGGTTGATGTACCCCTCCTCGACCATCTTCTCGATGAGCTGGTCGAGCAGCTGGGCGATCTCCTTACGTACCTCTTCGTCGCCCGCTCCTTCGCCCCTGAGCTCCTCTATCATCTCGGGGGTGAGCTGACCGCTCTCGATGAGCGCCTTCAGCAAGGCGTTCTTGAGTGCGTCGGTAGAGCTGATGTCTTCGTCTCCGGACCACCCCCAGTACGGGTGGTAGTTCGGCCCACCGGCGAAGCCCCCGTCCATGAGAAAATCGGACAGGTGCTCCAGGAGTGACTGGAGGTTGAGGGCGTCGAGCCAGCCCCCCTTGTACTTCGAATACGTTGTGAAGCGCATGACATCATCCTAGGGGGAGGCATAGTTTCCCGCCATGAACCGAAACGCCCTTCCCCTAGAAGCGAAGATCAGCGTGCGGCGCGCGTTGTTGGCCCACTACGACGCGCACAAGCGCGACCTACCGTGGCGTGGGGAGAGTGATCCGTACCGGATTCTCGTCTCTGAGGTGATGCTGCAGCAGACTCGAGTCGAGACCGTACTGAGTTACTACGGGGCCTGGCTGGGACGGTTCCCGGACCTGGAGACGTTGGCCGCGGCCGATGAGGACGAGGTCTTGCAGGCCTGGGAGGGCCTCGGCTACTACCGGCGAGCGCGAAATCTCCATCGGACGGCCCAGGTCGTGAGGGAGCGGCCGGCCCGTACTCTGCCCTCCACCTACGCCGAGCTACGCGAGTTGCCCGGCCTCGGGGAGTACACGGCTGGCGCCGTGGCCAGCATCGCGTTCGGTGAGACGGTCGCGGCCCCGGACGGCAACGTGAGACGGGTCCTGGCGCGCCTCTTCGACGAGCCGGACCCCAAGCCGGCTTGGACTCGTGCCACCGCCTCGGGCCTGGTCGACCCTGCTCGGCCAGGTGACTGGAATCAGGCGCTCATGGAGCTTGGAGCGACCGTGTGCACGCCGCGCAGCCCACGCTGTGGTGGCTGCCCCGTGGTCCCCTGGTGCGCGTCACACGCAGGGGGCACGCAGGAAGACCGGCCGGCCCCTGCTCGGCGCAGCGCGCCGAGACGAGTACTTTTCGCGCTAGCTGTCCTCCACTGTGCGGGCCGGGTGTTGCTCGTGAGGCGCCCGCCTGAGGGCCTGTTGGGAGGGATGTGGGCCTTCCCTGAGGCGGAGGTGGCGGACGCCGCGGCCAGCGAGTCCGCCGCGCGAGCGATGTTGCTGACGACGCACCGGGCGCTTTGCGATGCGCCCGAGCGCCTATCGACCCGCGAGCACCGCTTCACTCATCTGCACGCCACGTACTATCCATATCTGTTTCACGTCGAGGTGGAGGGCAGCCTGGCGTTCGATGCGGATGAGCTAGCTTGGGTCGACTTGGCGACTCCGGGCGGCGTCGCGCTGCCGGTTGCCCAGCGAAGGATCTTGGAGTCTGCGCGTGAGCATTTGGTGGGGAGTGCTGTGTGAGAATCGCGGATATGACGTGGATGCAGGTCGAGGAGTACCTCACTCGGGATGACCGCTGCGTCGTGCCGCTCGGGTGCACTGAGCAGCACGCGTACCTCTCCCTGACGACCGACAACACACTTGCCGACCGCGTAGCGACGGAAGCCGCTGAGCCACTGGGCATTCCCGTCTTTCCGGTCGTCCCCTACGGCATCACTCCCTACTTCATGGATTATCCGGGCACGGTCACGGTGTCACCAGTCACATACGAACGACTTCTGCTCGAGATCCTCGGCAGCGTGCGTCGTCATGGCTTTAAGCGGATCATTGTCGTGAATGGCCATGGGGGTAATGCCCCGGCCCGACCTGCCACTGAGGCTTGGGCATCCCGCCGGAAAGGAGTTCGGCTTCGATGGCATGACTGGTGGAGGGCTCCCCGAACCAGGGCATCCATCGACGCCATCGACCCGGACGCCTCCCATGCTTCTTGGATGGAGAGCTACCCTTGGACGCGCGTGCAGGGGGTGGAGCCTCCTGAGGGCCACAAGGCGCGGACTCGGGGAATGACTGGCGATGAGTCGTCCCCTGCCCGGTTCCGCGAGGTTCTCGGTGACGGCTCCATGGGCGGCTTCTACGAACGAGGTGCCGAAGAGACGCTGGCGCTATGGAGGGTTGCCGTTGAAGAGACCCGCGAGATCATGACCGACGGTTGGTGACCTGCTCCGTTTGGGCATTCCATTTCGGACCGAAGGAATCGCCTTCCAGCCCGGCCGAGGTATCTCCCGAGTCCACGAACCAATGACTTAGAGGTTCAGGCCGCCGGTGGGATCGAAGCCCTGGTAGCCCTTCCCCTTGGGCGGCCCTTGGTGCGGCGCTTTCACGTATCCCGAGCTCGTGCGGCTGATGCGCTTCTGGGCCACGAGGGCCTCGAGGACCAACTCGCAGGCGGCGGCGCGAACGCCGTCGCTCGCGACGGCAGCGGCGAGCCCGACATTCTCGATCAGCTCGAGCAGCCCCGGCACCGTCTCGAAGCCTTGGACGCATGCCGCCGACGCGGCATCCTCACCGACCTGAAGCGCACCACCCGTCTCGAAGTACTCGATGATGTCGTCCACATCTGCCCCACCCGCACGCACATCGAATGTCTGCGACGAACTCTGCTGGATGAGTTCACGAGCGATCCGGTCCGCGCCGTGGAGCTCTCCCTCGTACTCGAGCTCCATCTTCCCAGTGATCGCGGGGAGGGCGGCATAGAGGTCCGCGATGCGAGGAACGGCGACGCTTTCGCCATGCCGTAGGGCCCGACGTTCGGCGTTGGAGACCGCGGTCTCGATCAGCGAGATCGGCATCCGCTGGCTGACACCCGAGCGCTGGTCGACGCGTTTGTCCTCTCGCGCGAGGAATGCGACCCGTTCGACGGTCTCCTCCAAGAAATCCGGGATCTCGACACACGTGTCGTCGCGGCCAACCCATGCCTCTTGGCGGGTGATGTCCCGCCCTATCTCGAGTTCCTCGGGATAGTGCGTACGGATCTCCGCTCCGATGCGGTCCTTGAGGGGTGTGATGATCTTGCCGCGCGCCGTGTAGTCTTCCGGGTTGGCGGTGAAGACCATGAGGACGTCCAGAACGAGTCGGATCGGATAGCCCTTCACCTGCACATCCCCCTCTTGGAGGATGTTGAACAGCCCGACTTGGATCTTCCCTGCTAGGTCCGGGAGCTCATTGATGGCGAATATGCCCCGGTTGGCTCGGGGTAGCAGCCCGTAGTGGATGGTGAGCTCGTCGGCGAGGATGTGACCGCCTCGGGCCGCTTTGATCGGGTCGACGTCGCCGATCATGTCTCCGATGGTGACGTCCGGAGTGGCGAGCTTTTCGACGTAGCGCTGCTCACGCGGCACCCACGCGATCGGTGTCTTTGCACCGTGCTCCTCCACGAGCTGGCGTCCGTACTTCGAGATGGGCGCGAGGGGGTCGTCGTTGACCTCGCTTCCGGCCAAGATCGGGATCCGCTCGTCTAACAGCGAAGCGAGCTGTCTCAGAATGCGGCTCTTCGCCTGACCCCGAAGGCCCAGGAGGATGAAGTCGTGACGGGCCAGCAGCGCGTTCACGATCTGCGGCGTGACCGAATCATCGTATCCGCGGATTCCAGGAAAGAGCTCCTCGCCGGCCCTCAGCTTGCGGATCAGATTGGTGCGGAGCTCCTCCTTCACCGTGCGCGTCGCGTAGCCGGCGGTCTTGAGCCCTGCCAGTGTCGTGGGGCGCGTATCACTCATCCGCAGTTGCCTCCGGTTCCTTCCGTCGATGGGACATGCAGGGTAGAGCCTCGGCGGCGACTTGGCGATGTTGGGTGGGACGAGTCGATACACATCCGCCCCGCCTCGGGTCCCGGCGCTGGCAACACCGGAGCGAGCATGAGCACGAGCCTTCGTGGGTCACTTCGCCCACTAGATGAGCAGCCCGCACTGCCTCGCGACCGCTTCATTGTAGCGGACCGGCCCGACGACGAAGCGATTCCGATGGATGTGATCTTCGTCGGCGGTGGGCCGGCGGGACTCGCCGGCGCCATCGAGCTTGCTCGGCTCGTCCGGAACGACGCTGAAGCGGGTGGGGGACTGGGCGAGCTCGAGATTGGAGTCCTCGAGAAGGCTGGCCGACTCGGTGAGCACAGCCTTTCAGGGGCGGTGGTGAACCCGAGTGCCTTCCACGAGCTCTTTCCCGAGCTGGCGCTCGAAGACTTCCCCTTCCGGCGGCCCGTGGAGAAAGAGAGCGTCTACGTGATGACCGCTTCTCGCTCGGTGCGCATTCCGACGCCGCCGACGATGAAGAATCACGGCAACCACATCGCGTCAATATGTGAGATCGTGCGGTGGCTCGGAGAACGAGCCGAAGAGCTCGGCGTCAACATCTTTCCCGGGTTTCCCGTCGCCTCTTTACTCGTCGAGGGTCAGAGCGTCGTCGGCGTGCGCACGACGCCCTCGGGACTCGATCGGGCAGGGGAGGCTACCGGACCCGATGCGATGCCGGCGATGGACCTAACGGCCAGGGTCACCGTGCTTTCCGAAGGGACGCGCGGGGCGCTCTCCCAGGCGTGGCTGGACTGGCAGGGGGTGGGGTCTGCGAATCCGCAGATCTTCGCGCTCGGCGTGAAGGAGCTCTGGGAGGTGAAGCGCCCGCTCGACCGCATCATCCACACCATGGGGTGGCCGCTGCCCTCTGATGCGTTCGGCGGGTCTTTCCTGTACCCGATGGCGGACGACGTGGTGGCGCTCGGGCTGGTCGTCGGGCTCGACTACGGTGACGCCCGTTTCGACGTCCACGAAGCGCTCCAGAGACTCAAGCTCCACTCCCTGTTCAAGGAAGTTCTGCAGGGTGGCCACATGGTCGAATGGGGCGCTAAGACGATTCCTGAAGGGGGATACCATTCGGTGCCGGAGCGGCGCCACGGTGATGGTCTGATCATCGTGGGAGATGCGGCCGGCTATGTGGAGGTCTCGTCGCTGAAGGGCATCCACTACGCGATGCACTCGGGGATCTTGGCGGCGCGTCAGATCTTTCAGGCGCTCAAGAGCGGCGATACCTCGTCGGCCGGTCTCGCGGGATACACTACGGCGGTCGACGCGAGCGTCATCATACGTGACCTGAAAGAGCGCCGGAACATGCGGCTCGCGTTCAAGAGCGGCTTCACGGTTGGTGGAGTGAAGGCCGGGCTCATGACGCTCACCAAGGGAGCGTTCCCGGCGGGCCGAATCGCCACCGAGGAGGACGCGGCCAGAACCCGAGCGCTCGGCTCCGACTCGGAGCCGCTCGTGCCCGACGGATCGCTGACCTTCTCGAAGGTGGATGGGGTGTACCGGTCCGGTAATCAGACCCGCGACGACATCCCTGTGCACCTCATCGTCGGCGAAGACGTAAGCGCCGAGGCGGCTGAGTTCTATACCCACGTGTGTCCCGCGGGGGTCTACGAGAGAGATGGCGACCGGCTCGTCGTCAACGCGCCCAACTGTGTCGATTGCAAAGCGACCGACGTCGTGGGGCCGCGCTGGACGCCACGGGAAGGCGGGAGCGGGCCCGCGTATAGGCAGATGTGAGGTCGCTACACATGACGAAACCCGGTCAGCATCGCGGGGGGCCGGGCGGAATCGCCCGGCCCCCGCGGCCTCGTCAGAACACGAAGTTCGTAATCAACGTGCCGGAGCCTGCGCCGCCCTGATCGCCGGGCCCGGTGAACGTGCCGGTGAAGATCTGGATGCCGCTCCCGGGGAGGCCTGGTACCGCGGGCACGCCAGGCCTGAGGCTGACCGTCACGATGTAGTCGGTCTCTAGGGCACCACACGCGTCCCAGTAGTCGACGCGCACGATGTATGTGCCGGTCGGCGCGGTCCCTGGCGCCCACCCGACGTTCTCTTGGGTGAGGCTGGAGGTCGAGCACGCCGCGTTGGCGTCGATGTCGAGCTCTCCGCCCGAGCCGGACGTGGTATTCCCGTAGTAGATCTCCGCGCCGCCTGGTTCCACGACATGTAGATCCACGTCGGCTGGCGTGTCCCAGGTCACGCTGACCTGAATGTCGCCGCCCGCCGCTTCGATGGCGTTCACCGTCATGGAGCTGTAGGGCCCGAAGATCCCGTTAGCCCCCGCGATAGCGAAGACGACGTCGAAGTCGAGGACCGGAGGTAGCCCACCGATCGTGATGATGGCGCGTGCCGTGGTGAAGTCGGTAGGGAGCGGTACGAGGTAGTGGCCGTCGACGCCCTGCACGAAGACCGCGACCATCTGGAACGGTCCCGAGCCCACCATGTCGAGCGCAGAGCTTCCGCCGGTGATGGTTTGCGCATTCGTCGGCACGGTCACGCTCGGACCCGCGCCCGGAGGCGGCGGTGGGCTCGAATTGAGCTGCCCACGCACGGTCTCGATCGTGACTCCTGCCAGGTACGTCTTGATTGCCGCGCCCCGAATCAGCGTGGGGGAATCGCAGCTCGACAATACCAACCCGAACAAGACGACGAAGGCGACGAGCCTAGGCGCTCGCTCGGTCTCACGGCTGGGGGTCATTCAGTCCTCCGGTGCGTATTCTTTCTCGGTCGCGGCCAAGGTAACGCCCGCTGGGCGCCCGGTCAGGGCCCTTCCTTGCACCCGCCGATCCCCGATAGCCGGACTTCGACTCTTAGTCGGGCTTCTGGAACACGGCTGCAAAGCGGAGATAGCAGTCGCTTCCGAACTCCTCCAGGTTGGTCACGCGGTAGATCGTGAGGTCGAGTCGCCTGAGGTGGGATACCACCCGGCGCATGAACGCTCCGGCGTCGTAGTACCTCTGGTGGGGAGGCCCCCACTCGTCCGACACGTAGACGGTGTCGCCCGGCTCGAACTCCAGATGCTGGCGCTTCAGCCCCCTCGGGTGGGTCTGAATCGCGTAGCTCGACGTCGTATACAGCGGCAGGATGCAGAGCCGACCCCCAGGCTTCAGCACGCGTTCGGCCTCTCTGATGAAGCGGCTATCGGAGTCGCCTTCGAAGTGCTCGAACGAGCAGTGCATCACGAGGTGGTCAGCGAAGCCATCGGGGATCGGCATGCTCGCGGCGTCGCCACCGATCGTGCGGCCCTGCATGCCCTCGGGGTACATGATGTCCTGACGGTACGTCTCGAGGTCGTACAAGTCTGCCGCGATCTCGGAGAACGGCGAGTTCATGCTCGCGATGTCGATCAAGACCTGGCCCGGCCTCGGGTCGAGCATGCGCAGCGACACGTAGTGCTCCAGGTACTTCTCTAGAGCGGCTGGAATGCGCCCGTGGTCGTAGTACGAGAGGGACGCGTACCCGGCCTTGTCGACATAACCGTCGAAGTCCTCCCTCGGAACGTGGTACGGCTCGACTCTAACGCCTGATTCGCGCAGCTCGGGTGTGACGTCCTGATATTCGACGTACCCTCTGACGGGCCGGCCGCCGCGCGCGCGGACCCTGTTGCGCACCCACTGTGCCTTGAGTCTCTGAAGCATCGGCGGCCCGGTTGGGCTCAAGCCTCGGGGGCGTAGTTCCCGAAGTGCAGGTGGGAGATCCGGAGCCCGGATGAGGTGCGCGTGAGGACCATCGTCAAAGGTCCGCGTCCCGCACCCGCGCGGTTCACGCGGTTGCCGAAGTACCACACCGCCCCGATCACCGCGCTCTCGCCCAGGTCTGCGACCGTGACGTCCTCGAGCCAGAGCTCGCCCTCGGGCTCGAAGCCCCCAGAAGCGAAGCCCAGTTCTTGGTGATACGCCACAACGGCATCGATGCCGGTGATCAGGCCCTCCTCATCGGACGGGAAATACGTCAGCGCGTCGGCGTTCAGGAAGAGGTCGCGCACGCGGTCGAGATCGTACCGCCCCCACATCGTGAGCCAGGCATCGAGAAGCTCCGTGGGCGAGTCGGCACCCGGCGAAGGCTGGCGAACGACATCCGTGTCGGAACGGAAGCGCGGCCTATACCCATCGCGATCGTAGCGGACTGCGTTCTTCCACACGGTCCCGACCGAGCGCAGCGCGGTGATGTCCTCGAGCGGATTGTCACGTAGAAAGACGAAGTTGACGGGCCTGCCGTGAGCGAGCGTCCCCGCCGTCGCCTCGATGCCGATCGCCTCGGCCGCGGCGCTCGTCCCGGCCACGATGGCCTGCATCGGCGTCAGCCCCCCATGCGTGACGAGGGCCTCGAGCTCCGCGTAGAGGGCGGGGAACGGGTCGTCGGGCGGCGTGGTGAAGTCACTCCCGGCGGCGATCGGGATGCCCTCCGCGCTCGCCCGCTGGACGAGCGCCCCTGCGAAGTCCGGATCGCACTGCGCGTCGCGAGAGCGATCGGCGGCGGAACGCGTGTACGTGGCGAGTGTTGCGTCGAGGATCGTGCCGGCCGCTCGCATTGCCTGGAAGAGCTCCGTGAAGACTTGCGACGCGGCGTTGAAGGCTCCGTACTGGGGAACCACGTTGTGGTCGTACATGGCGGGTACGTCGGCCATCGCCTCCCATGCCAGGTAGCAGGCGTGTGAGATCACATCCGCGCCGGCTTGCACGACGTCCATGGGACGAGCCGGAAATACCATGCTGTGCGCCCACACCTTCATGCCTTGCCGGTGCGCCTCCTCGGTGATCCGCACGACGTCGGCCGCGCCCAAGTTGGCGTAGATCTTCACGCCCGTGGCGGAGGTGCCTTTCGCGCGGGCCACGGCGGTGACGATGTCGGTCTGGGGTGATATCGCCTGCATCCAGGGGACCTCGCCTGCGGTCTCCCCGACCGTGGAGGCTTGGGGACGGGGGTCCGACATGAAGGACGCACCGGCCATGACGGCGGAGAAGTAGATATCCGGAGCGACGATCTCCCCGAGACGCGAGTCGCGGGCCAATGACGCGAGCGCACGGGCGTCACCGGCCATGTCCCGCACCGCCGTGACTCCGGCATAGAGGAGGCGATGCAGCTCGGCCTCCGCGTTGGGTCGGTCCGGCGACGTGCTCAGGTGGACGTGCGCATCGATGAGCCCAGGAATGACGTACCCACCGCCCAGGTTGATTACGATGGCGTCCCTTGGAGCCGACGGTCCCGACAGCAGCTCGCGACGGCTTCCCACGGTCACGATGCCGTTCCCTCGCACGCTGATCGCCGCGTCCTCTATGGGGGGGGCGCCTGTTCCGTCGATCAGCGTGAAGCCGTGGTAGATCTCGAGCGGTGCGTTGTCGGCGACCTGAGCCGCACCGGTCTGCGTGAGGCCGAGAGCGGCCAGCAGAACGATGGAAAACGTGTGTCGCTTCATGGCTTCACCGGCGGTTCGTGGGCCCTGCTCGGTCCGGGGCCACGCCGCCAATGTGGGCGTTCGAGGCGTGCCAGCAAAGCATCATGTGCCCCTAGTCGTCCGGAAGGATGGTCACCACGGTGTCGCGCGCCAGCGCCTCGAGCGCTTCCTCGGAGGTTCCGAAGTCACAGAGCCTCCCCAACGTGTGCACGGTCGGCAGGATCATGGGCAGATCACTGCGGGCGTGCCGTTCGAGCGCCAGGGTGGGTGTGATCCATAGGGCATCCGTCATTTCCCGCGGATCTACGATGGGCGTGCTGTCCGCCGCGACACGAGCCGCGAAGAAACGGGCGTCGAAGCGGCGCGGCTCCCGTCTCGGCGTGATCCAGTGAGCGAAGTAGAGCAGGCGGTCTCCCGAAACACGGCAGTCCAGGTGAGCCAAAGCATCAGCGAAACCGATGCGGTCCTCCATCAGCTCGTCCCTGATTCGGTCGACAGCTGGGTCCTCCGACGCCGTCGGTGGGAAGGATCCGTTCTCAAGGGCGGCCACGAGAATCCCAGTCTCCTCGAATGCCTCACGGAGGGCTGCCAGGTAGTAGGCGATCGCCGGCGGGTTCGCATTCGTGAGATCGAGCCTCTGCGCTGCGGTCGCCGAACTCAGGTGGTCGAGATGCGCGAGGGTGGCCGGATCGCTGTCCGAGTCGTCGACTCGTCCCCCCGGAAACACGTACATCCTCGGCACGAATCCGGCGTGGCGATTGCGCCGCAGTAGAAGGACCTCGAGGCCCGCCTCGGCGTCGCGCATGAGTACGATGGTGGCCGCGGGAACGGGCGTGACCGGGTCTGTCAGCCTTCGCGCTCCAAGATCCCGACTTCGTGAGGGAAGATCTCGGCGAGCCGCTCCACGTCCTCCAGGGTGCCGTGTGGCTCGCCCCAGTGGATCGGCACGATCAGCTGTGCCCCGCACGCTTCAGCGGCCTTCGCCGCATCGTCCACGCCCATCGTGTAGTGACCCCCACAGGGGAGGAACGCCACATCACACCTGATGCCGAACATGGCGGGCAGGAAGTCCGTGTCGCCCGCGTGATAGTACGTGGTCCCCTCGATTGTGAAGACGTACCCGAGCCAACCGTTGTCCTGGGTGTGGAATTTCTTGTCGACGTTGTGTGCCGGGACAGCCAGTACGTCGAAGCCATCCAACTGAAGCATGTCTCCAGGGCGCATGAAGTGGTCCGCGTCGGCCAGCAGCTTCTTCATCGATGACGGGGCCACGAGCACGGTCTCCGGACCCCGGACCCGCTCGATGTCATCCTCGGAGAAGTTGTCGTAATGGGGGTGCGTGAGAAGCACCAGATCCGCCTGCGAGGCCTCGTTGAGACCGAGGGGGTCTACGTGGACCTCCACACCGTTCCGTCGGATTCGGACGGACGAGCCGCGGAACCACGTGATGCCGTCGAGTAGATCGCCCATTCAGGAACCCGGCAGGTGGCGCGAGCAGAGGGGAGGTGCCAACCTAACTACCACGCCGAAAGCGAAAAAGTGGCGCAATAGATAGCGAGGGGCGCGCCAGATTGGCAGGAAACACCCCTTCTGGGGTGGCAAGGATCCTGCAAGGCCCGGTAGTCCTTCCAATGGAGAGAGCGCAGACGCATGGCAGAACGATTCACCCTTCCCGTCTTGCCGCTTCGTGATACGGTCGTGTACCCGGGCGTGGCGGTGCCGATCTCGGCCGGCCGACCAGGTACGGTAGAAGCAGTACAGGAGGCGCTGGACGGAGATCGACGCCTCTTCGCGGTCGCGCAGCGGGAGAACGTGGACGACCCTGCCCCCGAGTATCTGTACAAGATCGGGACTATTGTGCGCATCATTCAGACGCACCGGGTACGCGGCGGCGTGCAACTGCTCGTCCAGGGCGAGGGTAGGGCGCAGGCTCTCTCATATGACAGCGAGGGAGAGTCGATGCTCCATGCGGTGGTACTCGAGATGGAGCGCCAGGAGCCCCAGGACCCAGCCGATCCGGCGTTTCAGGCGCTCGATAGGGAGCTCCGTGACCGCGCGGCCGAGCTTGGCACCCGGCGCGGTGTGCCGGCGGAGGCCTTGAACCAGCTCATCCAGGGCGTGGACGCTCCCGGACCGTTCTCCGACCTGGTCGCCTTCTACCTGGAGCTGGAGACCGCCGAGAAGCAGCGATTGCTCGAACTGCTCAACGACGAGGAGCGCATGCGCGAGTGCCTCGTCTCCGTCGAGCGGGAGCTCGCCCGCATGGATGCGCAGGAAGACATCCAGGCGAAAGTCCAGTCGGAACTCGGCGAGCGTCAGCGCGAGATGCTGCTGCGAGAACAGCTCAAAGCGATTCAGAAGGAGCTGGGCGAAGAGGAGGAGCGCGATGACGTGGAGGAGATGCGCAAGCGCATCGCGGAACTGAAGCTCTCCGAAGAACAGGCCTCGGAGGTCGACCGCGAGCTGCGGCGCTTGGAGCGCACGAGCCCCCAGTCCGCTGAATACCAGGTCATCCGGACGTTCCTGGAGTGGGTGACAGAGCTCCCTTGGCAGCAGCGCACGGAGGAGAAGATCGATCTCGCGCGCGCCGAAGAGATCCTGGACGAGGACCACCACGGACTAGAGGACGTGAAGGACCGGGTCTTAGAGTTCCTCGCGGTTCGGAAGCTGCAACTTGAAAGAAGCGCTGAGAACGGTGCGACTGTCGAGGACCCTGAGGCCGACGCGGCCGAGTCAGAGGGTTCTCCCGAGGTGGCGGCCGATGCCGCTTCCGAGGGAGAGGAGGGTGAGGAGGACAAGGCGGAGGAGCCCGCTGTTGCTGACGAAGACGCGTTCACCGGTCGCGGCCCGATCTTGCTGTTCGTGGGCCCTCCCGGTGTGGGGAAGACCTCGATCGCGCAGTCGATCGCACGGTCACTGGACCGGAAGTACGTACGGATCTCGCTCGGTGGCGCACGTGACGAGGCCGACATCCGCGGACACCGGCGGACCTACGTCGGTGCGATGCCAGGCCGGATCATTCAGGGGATGAGACAAGCCAAGTCCAAGAATCCAGTCTTCTTGCTGGACGAGGTCGACAAGCTCGGCGTCTCGTTCCAGGGGGACCCGAGCTCGGCCCTGCTGGAGGTCCTAGATCCCGCTCAGAACTCGACGTTTGTCGATCACTATCTGGGGATCCCGTTCGACCTGTCCGAGGTCCTCTTCATTGCGACGGCGAACTACTTGGACCGCATCCCCGGACCCCTGCTCGATCGCATGGAGAGGGTGGACTTCGCAGGATATACCGAAGCTGAGAAGCTCGAGATCGCGAAGAGATATCTCCTTCCACGTCAGCGAAAGGAGAACGGCCTCACCGACGACGAGCTCCAGATGCAGGACGAGGCGATCCTCAACATCGTGCAGAACTACACGCGTGAGGCCGGTGTCCGGCAGCTCGAACGCGAAGTCGGCAAGTTCGCCCGCAAGGTCGCGAGGCGGATCGCCGGCGAGAAGCTCGAGTCCATCGACGCTACCTCGGAGGACGTGCGTGACTTGCTGGGCCGGCCCCGGGTGCACCCGGAGCGCATGGCCGAAGAGGATACCGCCGGTGTGGCGACCGGGATGTTCTACACACCCATGGGCGGCGACATCATGTTCGTCGAGGCCAGCATCATGCCTGGCGAGGGTGGACTCGTGCTCACCGGCCAGCTCGGCGATGTCATGAAGGAGTCGGGCAGGGCAGCCCTTTCGTACGCGAAGGCGAACTGGAAGCAGCTCGGCGTTCCTGAGGACGGACTGGAACGGCATGAGGTCCACATCCACGTGCCCGCCGGGGCGATCCCCAAGGACGGGCCGTCAGCCGGTATCACCATGGCGACGGCGCTCGTCTCGGCGGTGTCGGGCCGGAAGGTCAGGCGTGACGTCGCCATGACAGGTGAGCTGACGTTGACCGGACGGGTCCTGCCCATCGGCGGGCTCAAGGAGAAGGTTCTCGGTGCGGTGCGGGCGGGCATCACGGAGATCATCCTTCCGAT
>JAOTVA010000116.1 GCA_029863645.1 Gemmatimonadota bacterium | reverse complement strand
CGTCTCGTTCCTCGATACGATGCTACGTGACCGCGACCTCAATCTCCGGATCGAAGAGATCCGCATTCCCGAAGGCGCTCGTGCGGTGGGCAAGCGACTCAACGAGTTGGGGCTCGACAAGCTCCCGGGGATCCTCCTTGTCGCAACGCGATCCGATGGCGGGGCCTGGGAGTACAACCCGCTCCGTACCGAGAGTGTCGCCGCGGGAATGGTGCTGGTCTTTCTCGGGTCGCCGGACGAATCCCGTCAGCTGTGTGACCAACTGGGCGGCGAAATGATTGCGTCCCCGGCGGTGAGCTGACGGCATGACGCAGATCCCGCTCCTCGCCGTCGTTCAGGGGGCAGCGGCTCAGGGTGTGGACGGCGGCAGCGGGGGAGAAGGCGTCATCCTTCTCGTCGGGGCCTTTGTCGTGCTCCTGGTGATCGCGGCAATCGTCAATGCGCTGGCGCAGAAGCTGAAGATCCCGTTCACAGTGGCGCTCGTCATCGTGGGCGCGCTCCTGGCCGCGCTCGCGGACCGTATCGCGTTCCTGGCTCCCTTGAGCGGGATGGAGGTCACGCCGGAAGCCGTCTTCTTCGTCTTCCTACCGACGCTGATCTTCCAGTCGGCCTTCCATCTCGACGCCAAGGCGCTGAAGGCGAACCTCGGCCCCACGCTGACGCTCGCCGTTCCGGGCCTTCTCATCTCGACAGCCCTCATCGGCGCCATCATGCACTACGCCGCGCCGTGGGTGAGCATGTCGCTCTCATGGCCGGAGGCCCTGCTCCTCGGTTCGATCCTTTCTGCCACGGACCCTGTCGCGGTCATCTCCCTCTTCAGCCAGCTGGGCGCTCCGAAGAGGCTTACGGTGCTCGTCGAGGGCGAGAGCCTCTTCAACGATGCGACGGCCATCGTGCTCTCCAGGATCATCCTCGCCGTGATGGCGGTCGGTGCAGTGTCCGGCGACGCGATCCTGGGCGGCGCAGTCCAGTTCCTTGTCGTGTTCTTTGGTGGCCTCCTTGTAGGTGGGGCCCTCGCCTGGCTTGCAGGCACGGTGATCGGCGCAGTCGAGAGTGATTCGTTCATTGAGATCACCGCGACCACGGCGCTGGCGTACCTGTCCTTCTACGTCGCGGAGCACACCCTCGGGGTGAGCGGCGTCATGGCCGTGGTCGCTGCGGGTGTCATCATGGGCGGGTGGGGCAAGCTCAAGGTCTCGCCGTCCGTAGCCAGGTATCTCCAGAGCTTCTGGGACTACATGGCCGGGGTCGCCAACGCGCTGATCTTCCTGCTTGTGGGACTGACCGTGAATCTGGGGGAGTTGACCGACGCACTCCCGATTCTGGTTTGGGTCATCGCGGCAATGCTGATTTCGAGGGCGCTCGTCATCTATACGCTCGTCCCGATGACCGCGAAGCTGCCGGGCGCCGAGCCGATCAGCCACAGCTATCAGACCGTGATGTACTGGGGTGGACTGCGGGGAGGCATCGCGCTGGCCATCGCTCTGTCGCTTCCAGACACCGTGGTGAACAAGGACCTGTTCATCACGATCGCGACGGGGGCTGTGCTCTTCACGCTTCTGGTCCAGGGCCTGACCATCGAACGCGTCGTGCGCCACTTCAGGCTGGACGTACCTCCGCTCTCCGACCGGATGGCGCGCCTCGAGGGCCTGATCGCAGGGAAGCTGCGTACCATCGACGAGATACCGATGCTCCAGGCTGGGGGTCTCTTCCCGCCACGCGTCGCGGCTGATGTGCGCCAACGGGCTGCGGACAGCCTGGAGGAGCTCCGGGAGGAGTTGGGCCAACTCCGTTCCAAGGATCTGGACGTGCATCAGGAACGGAAAATCCTGTACCTGCGCTGTTTCGGTGAGGAGAAGACGCTCTACTACGAGATGTTCTCCAAGGGCCACTTGAGTGAGGCGGCGTACCGCGACCTCGTTCACTCCATCGAGCTCCAGACGGACGCGATACGGCACGAAGGCAACGTTCCCGACTTCACGCTGCATCCGCCGGGTGGAGAACGCGTCGGGGCCGTCGTGTTCCGTGTACTGGAGCGGTGGCCAGGACTGTCGGGCCTCGTGGAGCGCTTTCGCGCGGGCCGTACCGAGCGAGACTACGAGATCGCCTGGGCGCGCTTTCACGGGGATGCACGCGTGCTCAAGGACCTTCATCAGCTGATGGGAACCGGGTCGCACCGGGTCGATACCATCGAGGAGTTGCGGGCGTTCTACCAATACTGGGCCGAGAACGCGCGCGCCCGCCTGGACCAGACGGCCGAGCTCTTCCCCGAGTTCGTCGCGTCGGCGCAGGGCCGCCTGGCGGATCGGCTCGCCCTCCAGGCGGAGACCGAAGCTATCGAGGAGAAGGCGCACGCCGGCACGATTCCTGAGGGCGTGGCCGAGGTGATGCTCCAGCGGATGCGTCGCGAGCTGAAGGTGCTGCGGGCCAGTCAGGCATCGAAGCTCGCGGTTGATCCCGAGGAGCTACTGAAGAAGGTGCCGTTCTTCGAGGGTCTGCCGCGGGAGGAGTTCCAACGGGTCGCCGAGAAGCTGAAGCGGCGGACGGCGCCGAGCGGCGATGCGATCGTGAAACAGGGCGACCGTGGCTCGTCGCTCTTCCTCGTCGCGCGCGGCGTGGTTCGAGTGATCCGCGAGGACGAAGGCAAGGCAACGGATCTCGCGACGTTGATGGCGGGTGACTTCTTCGGCGAAATGGCCCTTCTCCACAAGATGACCCGCAGCGCCACCTGTCGGGCGGTGACGCCCTGCGCGCTCTACGAGCTCGCGCGGTCGGACCTGGAGAGCGTCGTGGAGACGTGCCCAGCGATCTCCGAAGCCCTCGCGGCGGCCGACCGGGAGCGGCGGGAGCAGTTGCGCGAGGCCGGCGCCGACATCGGCTAGCCCGCACGACCAGAGGGAGTGCGCGAACCGCACCCTGGACGGCTTCGGGCCTTGCCGTGCATCTTGGAAGGTCCGAACGAAGGCCCCCAAGATGTGCCGAGGTACTGATCAACATGGTGGAGCGCTCATACCAACGCCGGAGCATTGCGGACCGCCGCGAGGTCGACGAGCGCAGGACGGCGCCTAGACGGGAAGGCAGCCGAAGATCCTCCCCGGCGCCGGTCAGCAACGACCTTCGCAGCTCCGATCGCCGCATGGACGCGTTGCCCAGGAGCGGTGAGGAGCGTCGCGTGGTCCAACGCCGTGCCCTGAAAGACCGCCGACTCTACTCCTGATGAGAACGAGGCCGTAGCCTCACCTCAATCGATACCCAGGGGGACGGCGACGCCACCGTTGAGTGTGATGATGTCTGTCGGGTAGCTCGAGGTACCCAGAGCCCCTAGTCCGTGTGTGTAGAGCCCCGACGCGAACACCCTGACCCGGCCCGCCGCTCTCGACGCTTCGGCCCCCACGCTCACCGAAAGCCCGCGTTTCGATGCGTCCAGGCCGGGGAACGTGTCGGACCTCCGGGCATGGACCATTCCGCCCAGCCCGCCCCATGTCCTGAAGCGGACTTCGTACGCCTCGGCGACCGTGTACCCTACCATGACGGTCATCCCATAGAGGTCGCTCCGCTCGCCCGCGATCTTGTGCTGGTTGCTTCCGAAGAAGCCCGCAGCGCCGACGGCCAAGCCCGCGGATCCAACCTCCACGGTGCCGCCGAGGAAGCCCAGGTAGCCTAGGTCGGCGATGGTGCCGAAGTCAGATACCGGGACGGTCGCCGCTCCGCCCGCGAACACCGTCGCCTGAGCCGACACATCGCAGGCCGCGACGGCAGCGAACAGCGTCAGCACCGCATGTGCCCATATTGAGCGGATGCCCATCACGCCGGATCCCTGATGGCTGATCCGTCCAAGACCATTCCCATCATGCGCACTGTGGGCCTTCCCGCCGCATCTCGACCGAGGACGCGCACCGCTTCGAGCAGCGCTCCACTCGCCTCGAGTCGCGGAATGTCCGCGAAGAGGAGAGAGCCCCATCCGCCGGCCATGACCAGCACCGGTGCATTCGATGGTCCACGGAGACCCGGGACCGAGGGCAGATTCGCGATCGTCCTAACGGCATCATCGAGCCCGTCCCAGTCCCATTTCCTCGCCACGACGACCATGCGCGAGCCGTAGGGAAATGCAAAGAGCGTCGAATCGGGAGAGAAGCGTGCGTCCTGCCGCTGCTCGACGTAGAGCGGCATCAGCAGGTTGTACGACTGTTCCGTCATGAGGACCGTGGCGGGTCCCACCTGCGGGTCCATCTGGCTGACCACCATAGTCGCTAGGTCGCTCTGGCGGATCACCTGCTCTTCAGTAGCATAGCGCTGGTCCAGGTCGGCTCCGAAGACCCGTTCGAGGGGTCCCCCAGCAACCAGCGCCACGGCCAGCACCCCGGCTCCGATTCGGGCCGCCCGGGGACCGAGCTCGATCATACAGCCTACGAGCCATCCAAGTGCGGGTAGCGTGAATACGATCAGCCACGCGTCGTGACGGGTCGGGCCGAACGGATAGAGTCCTAGCACCGAGGCCGTGAGCGCGATCGTCAGGCCCGCTCCGGTGATCACGGCAACGAGGCGGTCCCGCGCGAGGGCGACAGCCAGCGCGACGAGGAGGAGGAGCGCCGCGCGACCGCGAAAGTCCGGGGGCACGTGAAATGCCTGGAACGTCGCGAAACTGTACCAAGCGTCCCCGGGTGTCGCGACGAGCCACGGGGTGAGCCATCCGTCCGCGTCGAGTGCGTCGCCCATGAGGTCGCTATCGATGATCGTCGCCACGTGGCGCATATACAGTGCGACGAAAACCAACGCCGGCGCGATCTGCACGAGCGCCAGGCGGCGCAGGGCGGCCACCTCCACCGTGCGCGTGAGGGCGTAGTAAGCCGCGACGATGCAGAAGCCCGCCAGCGCCAGAACGGCGCTGTAGTGAATGAGGACGGCCGGCACGAGGCAGGCGGCATACAGCGCGAGCCTCCGACCTGACGGGTCGGACCGGTAGCGAAGCAGATGGAACAACCCAAGCGCGAGAAGCGCGAGCATCATCATGTAGGGACGGATTACCTGTGACAACGTGACCGCGTAGGCGTTGATGGACAGGAGCGTGGCACTGACGAGTCCTGCCACGACGCCTGCCCTGCCCCGCCCACCCAGCTCGCGTCCGACGAGCCAGAAGGCCCAGATCGCCACGGTCCCCGAAATCAACGAGACGACGCGGAGCCACACGAAGTCCCACGTGAGTAGCCCCACCCCCCTCATGACCAGATAGAAGAGCGGCGGGTGCGCGTTCGCCGAGACCTCCGCCCAGAACGCCCCGATGGAGTCGCGGGTCAGCGTCGAGTAGTAGATGCCCTCGTCGGGATTCAGCCAGTACTCGGAGAGCCCTCGCGCCCTCAGGACGAAACCCACGATGACGAGGGCGATCGCGATGGATGTACCGTACCGCTCGAAGGGATCGACCTCGGTAGGCGGCGCGGGCTCGGTCAAGAGGCGGCCGCTGTAGCCGTCTCGGCGCCCACCGTGGAGTCGAGGATGTCGTCGACGCCGTCGAGCCGCTGTGCCTCGACGAGCAGTTGGTAGCCGAAGAGCGACGGCCATACCCGTGAGAGGAAGGACGCCGTGGTGTCGAGGAACCTCAGCAACGGGCTCGTCCCGATCATGTCGCGGATGGGCGGCCCGAATCCCCGCACGCTCGCCACGCGAAAGCCCTCGCCCTCCAGTGTGCGACAGAACGAACGGACGGTGAAGAGTCGCGTGTGCGTCAGGTCGAGAATGCCCTTCTTCCCGTAGTTGAAGTATCCGAGCAACAGCATCAGACGGACGAGGAGGTAGCCGACGTTGCCGGTACTGGCCACGAGTGTCGCACCTGGCTTCATCGTGCGGCGGATCTCCTGGAGGCTCGTCTCGGGGCGGCCCAAATGCTCGATCACATCGAGCGCGAGAACCACGTCGGCCGGGGCACCCAGGGCCTCGACAACCCGATCTGCGAACGGCTGGTCGAGGTTCGCCTCCAAGTACGGGAACGCGAAGTCGCGCTCCGGCGGGAAGAGGTCGACCGCAGCAACCTCGAGGCCGCGCCCGTGGAGCGCCGTACTCACGTGTCCGTGACCTGCCCCGAGCTCCACGACCTTGGTTCCTGCCTCCCAGCCACGGGCGAGGACGTGCTGATGCACTGTCGAGGGGGCCGTCTTGAACACGTACTCGCCACCGTCGTAGACGTCGAACTTCGGGTGGTGAACCAGATACATCTGGTTCGCTCGCGCACGCAGGACCGTGCCGACGCAGTTCAGGGCGTACGGAATCCCCTCCACGTGACAGATCTCGTCCCCGTAGTAGGTGGGGATCGGCACCTCGACGATCCGCATCTTACGAGCGAGCAGCTGGATGATGATTTCGGTATCGAAGTGGAAGTCGTTCGTGTTGTAGCGGAAGGGGAGCTGCGCGAGGGCCGACACTCGATACGCTCGGTAGCCGGAGTGGAACTCCGTCAGTGACGCATCCAACAACCGATTCTCGATGCTCGTGAGAATGCGGTTGCCCACATACTTGTAGAGCGGCATGCCACCACGGCGCGCGCCGCCTCTCGTCATCATGCGCGAACCGAAGACCGCGGCGGTGTCAGACTCCGCGAACGGCGCGATGATGCTGGGTAGCATCTCGGGTGCGTACTGGCCATCTCCGTGCAGGAGCACCACCACGTCGAAGTCCTGCCGGATCGCATACGTGAAGCCGAGCTTCTGGTTTCCTCCGTACCCCTGGTTCATTGGGGTCGTGAAGACCTCGAGAATGGGGATCTGGGCCTTGAGCCGGCCCGCGATCTCTGTCGTGCGATCGACGCTCTTGTCGTCGATGACGTAAATGCTGGCGAGCTCCGCGAGGAGCTCCGCGGGGATGCGCTGGAGCGTCTCCCGGATGTGCGCCTCGGCGTTGTACGCCACCACGAACACGGCCACTCGCAACTCGCGTGCGACCTGAAGTCCTCGCTCCCAGTCCTCGACGGAGAGGTGGGCCGGGTCAGGTGGGTGTGGAGCGCTCACGCGAGCAACATGCCTCGCCGCCGAGCGCGCGCCAAGGCCTACCTTTTGGTCGGCCCGACTGGGCACTTAGGTTGTTCGGGGGCTGTGAGTCGGTCCGCGAGGCGGACCCAAGCAGGGGGCGGCAGTGCCTGAGAATCCGACGGGTAGCAGTGCTCGTGCTGGCGACGTTGTGCTCATGGTGGGCACCTTGAAAGGCGCGTTCCTGTTTACATCAGACGCGTCCAGGAAGAAATGGACGTCGGACGGCCCACACTTTCCCGGCGAAGAGGTGTACGCGTTGGCGATGGACCAGCGCGGCACGACCCCTACCCTATGGGCCGCCCCGGGCAGTGCCTTCTGGGGCGTGACGCTGCGGCGGTCGGACGACCTCGGCGCCACCTGGTCGAGCAGGGAGGAGCGGGCCGTGAAGTTTCCCGAAGAGTCCGGCCTATCGCTCAAGCGCGTCTGGCAGATTCGTCCCGGGCCGGCGGATGAGCCCGATATCATGTATCTGGGCGTGGAGCCGACGTGTCTGTTCGAGAGCCGGGATGGCGGCGCGTCGTGGGCTCCGGTCGAGGGCTTCCTGAAGCACCAGCACCGCGAGTTCTGGACGCCGGGCCAGGGCGGCCTCTGCATGCACACGATCGTGCCTCATCCCGAGGTGCGTGATCGGATGCTCGTCGCGTTCTCCACCGGAGGTGTTTACACGACCACCGACGGCGGCGCCAGCTGGGCTCCCCGCAATGTGGGGGTGCGCGCGGAGTTCTTGCCCGACAAGCATCCCGAATTCGGTCAGTGCGTGCACAAGGTGGTCTCCCACCCGGACCGGCCGGACAGACTCTTCCTTCAGAATCACTGGGGCCTCTACCGCAGCGACGACTGGGCCGACACGTGGCAGGACATCGCGAACGGCGTCCCCTCGGACTTCGGCTTCGCCATGGCCATGCATCCGACGGATTCGGATACCGTGTACATCGTGCCGCTCGAGTCCGATACGTTCCGCTGCGTGCCCGAGGCCAAGCTTCGCGTCTACCGGACGCGCGATGCCGGCGCGTCGTGGCAGCCCCTGACAAAGGGCCTTCCCCAGGCGGGTGCCTACGAGACGGTGCTCCGGGACGCATTGGACACCGATCAGTCGAGTCCCGCGGGCGTCTACTTCGGCACGCGCAGTGGCAAGGTCTACGCCTCGGCCGACGACGGTAATTCGTGGTCCTTGGTGCACGAAGGCCTTCCGCCGGTCGTCTGCGTGAAGGCGGCGGTAGTCGCGTGAGCGTCACCCTGGTCGTGCCGGGTCCGCTTCGCGACCTCACGGGCGGGCGCAGTACCGTCGGCCTGGAGGTCGACCATGTCACCGTGGGTCAGGCCTTCGAGGCGCTGCGGGCGGAGCTCCCTGCGCTCTACGACCGAATCTTCACTGAGCAACGCGAGCTGCGCCCGCACATTAACGTGTTCGTCGACGCGGCGGATATTCGCTGGTCCGGTGGGCTCGACACACCCATCGACGGATCGAGCGAGGTCGTCATCTTGCCCTCTGTGAGCGGCGGCTGACCGGTGCGCCCCGCGTGGGGGGTTCGCCTCTCGTCCGTGGTCGGCGGCGCATGCGTGGTGGCGTCGACGCTCGCGACCCCCGTGTCCGCTCAAGCGCCGTCCCCACTGCCTGACCAGAGTACCGCCCGCCGCATGTCGGTGTCCTGGACCGGCGTTCCGATCGGGGATGTGCTCCGGGCCTTCGCGGCCTACTCCGGCGCGTCCATCGTCGCGAGCTCCAACGTGACGGGACTTGTCACCGCCGACATCAACGATCAGCCGTGGGACGTTGCGCTCGGCACGATTCTCTCCGTCCACGGGTTCGTCGCGAGTGAAGACGAGTACGGCATCATTCGTGTCGACAACATCGCGGACCTGAACGACCGCGAGCGCACGGAGCCGATCGTGACCCGTTCGTTTCGCATCTCTTACTCGCGGGCCGCCGAGCTCCAAGCCGCGATCGCGCCCCTGCTCACCGAGCGCGGTAGCGTTTCGGTCGTAGAGTCCACCAATACCCTCGTCGTCTCGGATATCGCGCGTGTCCAGCGTGCCATCGCGAGACTGCTGCCCTGAGCGGCACGAGCGAAACACTTCAGGGCGCGCACGGGTAAGGGTTGTCGGCTTCGACGATTCGGTCTAACGTCGAGGTCCTGCCCTCGTAACGCCCCTGAGTAGTCCGGTGTCAGTAGCACGACACCCCGTCGAGCGAGGACACATGCCCAACGACTCTGCCAACATGCGAGCCATGCGCGCGCTTGGCGTGTCGGTGCTGGCTGTCTTCTTGTTCGGACTGACGTCGGGTCCGCTTCGCACTTGCGTCAGCCACCCGGGTCACGCGTCGGACCAGCACGAGAGCCAGGTCGCTACGGAGCACGGTGCGTCTCACCACCCGATGCCCGCGACCGATCGCGCCCCAGATGCGGAGCACGAGGGGTGCAGTTGCCTCGGGCATTGCAGCGTAGAGACGGCGCCGTACGCACCCAGGGCGGGTGTTCCGGTGCTGGCGCAGACGCCTGATGCGCCGAGGGATCTCTCTCCGGTCGTCGATCAGGTGCTCACCAAGCGCGACCAGTTCCGCCTTCCTTTGGCGAGACCTCCTCCCGCCGTCGTCTGAAGGAATCGCCCCCCTCGGGGTACTCGGGCACCGGCACCGCCGGGGCCGTCCATTCGACGAACGCGCGTCGTGGCCATCGGCCATGCCACGCTTGCTGGAGGACTATCATGACTTCGCTTAAACGTTCGCGGGCCGTCGCCCTGCGGGTCCTTGCCGTAGTCGGCCTTGCCGCCCTCCCCCTGCTCTTCGCCACCGCCGGGGCCGCGCAGACCGGTCAGGTCGTGGGCCGTGTGCTGGGCGCCCAGGGGGAAACGATCCCCTTCGTCGCCCTCCAATGGGAGGGAGCATCAGGATGGAACGCAGCGCGTTTCGACGGCCAGTACGTCCTGTCGATGCCGGCCGGAACTCGCACCATCACCGCACAGGCTCTCGGATACCGAACTGCGCGCCAGACCGTGGCAGTCCCCGCCGGTGGGACGGTCACGCTGAACTTCACGCTGGAGACGCGGCCGCTCGACGTCGCGGGTATCAGCGTGTCGGTCCTGCGTCCCGATCTCACCCCCGCCGCAGGGCTGCAAGAGCGGGAGGTACGGGAGGCGAACCCTAAGGACGTCGGCGAGCTCCTGCGAGCTATCGAGGGCGTCGACGCCGTGCGGCGCGGCCCCCTCGGCCTCGATCCTGTCGTGCGCGGGCTCCGGGAAACCGAGGTCGGCACATACCTGGATGGCACGCGCCTCGAGCCGGCGGGTCCGGCGCGGATGGATTCACCGCTCACGCACCTCGACCCCAGTGCCGTGAGCAGCGTCGAGGTGATCAAGGGCCCGTACGCGCTTACGTGGGGCGCGGGCAACCTGAGCGCGATTCGCGTCGAGACCCGACCGCTCCCTGAATCCGACTCGCGTCCGCGAGGCAGCATTGGCGGCGGCTTCGACTCGAACCTGAACGCGTGGGAGACCAGCCTCAACTTCGCCGGCCGACAGGGTGCCATCTCGTATACGGCCGACGGCGCGTGGCGCCAAGGCGATGATTACAGGTCGGGTGGAGGCCTCGTGGTCCC
>JAOTVA010000115.1 GCA_029863645.1 Gemmatimonadota bacterium | reverse complement strand
CGGCTTGAGTGCCGACCACGCGTCCGACGTTGTGGTGCTCGCACTGGGTGACTCCAGTGTCAACCTGGCCGTGCGCGTGTGGATCGACAGCGGCGAGCATAACCGGACGATCTTCTCCCGCGTCCTCGAGGCCTCCAAGACGGCCCTCGACGAAGCCGGGATACAGATCCCGTTCCCACATTTGCAACTATTCGTGGATGACGTACAGGATCGGGTGTGGAAGGGCCTTTCGTCCGTGCCGGAACTGTCTGCGGCCCGAAACTCACGCGCAACGAGTTAGGGCATGCCGATGCCTAGAGCAACTCAACCGCGGCGGTGGCCTCCAATCCAGCCTCGGCGGTAGAAAAAGACGAGGATCGCGGCGACAACCGTAAGCATCGACCCAAGCAGGACAAAATAGGCGCCACGGAAGCCGAGCTCCGGCATGAACTCGAAGTTCATGCCGTAGACCCCGGCCATGAACGTGATCGGCACGAAGATCACGGTCACGATGGTCAGCGTCTGCATGATCTGATTGAGTCTGTGGGCGGACAGCGAGAGGTATCCGTTCATCAGGTCGTCTGTGAGCTCATAGTAGAGACGCGCCAGGCTCAGCAGGCGGTCGAGCTGCTCCTGTACGTCGATCAGCTCGTGATCATGGCCGGCCAGGTGCTGTGGCGCGTTCGAGGTCGCGGACGTGAAGATCTGGGCATGGTACTGGAGAATCCGCAACACGCGCTTGAGGTCGCCCTTCTGCCGCACCAGTTCGCCAAGCAGCTCGTCGCTGGGCCTCTCGAGCATCTCCGTCTCCATCTCCTCCAACCGCTTCTCCACGGCGAGCAGGAGCGGTAGGAAGCGGTCGGCCACGGTCCGGCAGAGGCGAAGTGCGATGGCTGGCCGCGAGATATCCGGAGGCAGGGCACCCGAGGTGAGCTCGGCCACCACCTTCGCGGTACTCACTGAGTGCCCCGAGCTGCGGGTTACGAGAAAACGTTCGCCGACAAACAGCGACAGCTGGATCGTGTCCAAATCGAGCGATGTCGAGCTGGCATCCAGGCCCTTCATCAGGATGAACGTATTGTCCTGGAATTGTTCGATCTTGGGCGGGTGGCGGTCGCGAAACGCGTCGGTTATCGCGAGGGGGTGGATCCCGAAGCGCTTCGATAAGAGGCTTTCCTCCTGTTCACGGGCCTCGTTCTCCATCACGACCCATATCGTGGAGGCTGGAGTTCGTTCCCAAGCGTCGATCAACTCGGCGCCGCCGTCGGTGAGGCGCCCGTCGGACGGATCGTAGAGCAGCGCACGGATCATCCCACCAACCTCCTAGAACAATGGTCTGGCACGATACCGGGGGACAACAAAGTCAGCATCTGCCCTTTCTCATGGCATCGTAGCTCGATACCAGGTCAATCGGAAGACGGCCCTTCTGTGGGGGAAACGGTAGGACGACCTCGCTACACTCGCTGGCGGACGCGAAGGTGCGGCAGCAGAATTACGAGACCTTGGGACCGCGCGAAGGGGGTAAAGATCCGACTGATCCTCATGGTGGGTCTTGGACTGACGGCCTGCATAAGACCTTGTTTGGCTCAGCAGGTCGTCGAGCGCTACGAAAACGTCGAAGGGTTCCTCAGGATCGGCCCCGAGTCTGAGCGGCGCATTCCGATGACGGAGCGGGGCTACTCGCTCCTCCTGCCGGATGGGGCCCCCGCCACGGTTGCAGGTGTCGCCGTGTTCATCGACCCACGACGGTTTCAGGCGTCGCCTCTCCAGCTCGAGCCGGGATCATTCGACTCGGAAGCTCTTGGCCGAAACCTGGCCGTGCTCCACATCACGACCGGAGACCCTTTGGACTTCTTGTTCGAAGAGATAGAGGTGGAGGAGCTCGCCGATCGGATCGGCGCGGTGCTCGCGGATGTCGGCCTCCAGGGCGCGCCGGTCTTCCTGGCCGGGCTGTCGCTGGGCGGCACGCGTGCGCTGCGTCTGGCTGCCTACCTGAGCGCGAGCCGAGACACCCGCCCGTTTCGTCTCGCTGCCGTTGCCGTCGTCGACGCGCCGCTGGACATGGCGCGCCTTTGGGAGACGGAGCAGAGGGCGGCGAAGCTGGAGTTTCATCCTGCCGCAGCGGATGAGGGGCGTTGGGTGACCTACCTTCTGGAGACCCACCTCGGCGGAGCGCCGGAGCATGCCGCGGCGCGATACGCCGAGTTCTCACCGTTCTCCCATAGTGCGCCAGATGGGGGGAACGCGGCGCATCTGCGCGACCTGCCGATCCGGGCGTACCATGAGCCCGATGTCGACTGGTGGATCGAGAACCGCCGCAAGAGCTACTACGACATGAACTCGATCGATCTCGCGGCGCTGATCAACCAGCTACGGGTATTGGGCAACGACAGCGCACAACTGGTGTCCTCCCACGCACGGCGTGCGGGCTACGCAGAGGGTGCGTCGCCGCATACGTGGTCAATCGTCGACAACGGAGAGCTCGTTGAATGGCTTCTGAGTCATGCCTCGGGGGCTGGGCCGCCTGAAATGCAGTCGCTGCCGTCGCGGTAGGCCGTATCGATCGTGGACTTCGACGACGTCTTTCCCAGGCTGGCGGGTCTGCCCGCAGCCACCAATGACCTCGCCGGCCTGAAGGCAGACGTCCGGGACGTGACGTTGCTCGGGGAGACGAAGCATCTGGAACGCCTCCCGTCGCTTTCGGCCATTCGCCGCCTGTGGTGTGTGAATACCAAGAGGAACATCGTTTCGGCGATCTCGGCGTGCACGCAGCTGAGCGCGCTATACCTGGATGCTCTGTCTGCGTCGGACCTCCGTTTTCTCCGACCGTTCACCAACCTCGAGGTCCTACGGCTCGACGGCGCGACGCAGGTTACCAGCTTCGAGCCCGTGGGCGAGCTGCGCCAGCTCCGCGGCCTGAGCCTCGAGCACTTCCCCAAGGTCCGGTCACTTGAGCCACTCGCCCGGTTGACCCAACTCGAGGTGCTCGATGTCTCGGGCTCCGTTTGGACCAGAATGCGCGTCGACTCGCTCGAGCCGATCCGTGAGCTCGAGTCTCTACGCTTCTTGTCATTGACCAACCTCAAGCCGGAAGACGACTCGCTACAGGCGCTGGCCGACCTGACCTCTCTCAGGGAGCTTCGGCTCGCGAACTTCTACCCCGTGGAAGAGATGGCTCGGTTGGCGGCATCGCTGCCGACCACCTCGTGTGACTGGTTCTTTCCCTACCAGGACTTGGGTCAGCCCTGCGAGAAATGCGGTGCGGGACTCCTGATGCCGACTGGGAAGGGGAAGCGCGTGTTCTGCCCCACCTGCCTGCCGAATCGCAGGAAGCGCTTGGAAGACGAGTGGGACTCGATGAGGTCCGCCTGACGGGCGATTGCTGCTGCGGGGCGTTGGTCCTAGTGTCGTGAGGGCTCTGATTCGGAGGCGCGAGAGATGGTGCCCAAACGAGGCGATGGCCCGAGACGTGAAATCCGCCCCGGTGACATCCTCACCCTGGGCGACTTTGCGGCACGGGCGGCGCAGAGGCTCGATTTCGAGCGCGGCGCCGACGTTCGGGTCGACCCGACCGAGGTGCCCGCCAACCTGAGCCCGTTGATCCCGCTGGTCGAACGGTGGGCCATCGCGGGAAGCGCCCCTCAGCAGCTGTTTATCGATCATCTTCGCGCGCACGCTCCCGCGGAGGTAGATGCGTTTGTCGACGCAGTGCGCCCGGCCCTTCAGGACATCCGTGGGTGGATCCGAGAATCCATCGATGAGCTCGGGGTGCGCAACGTTCCGGCGGCTGTGTCGCAGTTCGCGTACGCGGTCTCAGCCTATGAGCTGGCGAAGCCACCAGATCCCGAGGTGCGTGCGCGTGACCGAGAAAAGCGCGCAGCGTTCCTCGCCGCGAAGCAGTTGCGCACTGCGCTGCACGACGCTGCGGATGCCATGCGAGAGAAGCGTTATGAAGATGTCGTGCGCCTTTTGCAGCCCCACGAATCGGAGCTCAGCGGCTCCAGCCTGAAGAAGCTGCAAATCGCCAGAAAGCGAGCGGCGGACTGAACGGCGAGGCTTGATCGACAGGGCCTCACGAGTGCATCCACGGCCGTGGCGGACGTGCTCCCGTCCTAGCGGCCCGTCGCTTCGAGCAGGCCCAGGTTCGAGAAGACGACCGCAAGCTCCGCGGCATCGAGGCCAAGGGCGGCACGCACGAGTTCGATGTTCGCCGCGATTCGGCCCTCCATCTCCGGCACGGGCGGCCATCCCGGCCAGTCGGTCCCATACGTGACCCGATCGAGTCCCAGCGCGCGTATCCGGAGCGCGAGCTGACCATTCGCCTCTCGGACGGTTCGAGCGAGGGTGGTATCGGCACCGGCCGCCTCTGGCAGGAAGACGACGGCTCCCAGCCCGAACCAGATCCTGGCGGGGTCCAGTCGGCCCTCCTCGATCGCCTTCACGAACTCCGACAGCGCGCTGTCGGTCGCGGCGTCATAGCCTCCCCAGCCCGCCATGTGCGCGATGTGAACCGGAACGCCGGGGACCCGAGCCAAGACATCGTCGATGAAGTACCGGGCGTCCTCCGAACCATAGTCCTCGGCGGTGCCGCGCATGTGCACGAAGGCCCCAGCGTCGTGGCGGTCCAATAGGCTGAAGACCTGGCGCAGCCGGTTCCGGTCAGCCTCGGATCGAAGGTCCACCCCGGAATTGGTGAAGTGAAGCTTGAGGACTCGAAGCTCCAGGTCCACGAGGCACCTGCGGATCTCACTCAGGGCGTAGGATGCCAAAGGGTTGACGCTGCAGGCCGCAGTGAGGCGGTTCGGGTACGCCCCGACCTGAGCCGCGACGTAGTCGTTTTCGGCCCGTACCAACGCGGCTTCGTCGGGCAGATCGACGCCCGGCGCCCCAAAGAGATAGGCCAGAGACAGGACGAGTCCATGCTGGACTCCGGCGGCATCCAGTGCCGCGATGGCATCGGCCGCCAAGGTGGGCTCCGTGCCGGATCCGGGCTCGATCCGCTCAATCAACTCGGCGGTGGCAGCGGTCCGGAGGTGCAGGTGGGCATCTGCGGCTGGGCGACTCACACCCGCCACGGCGGAATCCGACTCAACGATCTCGTTCGAGTCGCCTGGACCGCAGGAGGCAGCGACCATCAATCCTGCGAGGATGCCCACCCCGGACCACCTTGTACGACTCGAGAAACGATACACTCGATCACCTATAGCGGTTGAGCCGATAGCGTGGGCGCCAACGGGCGGCAACCCGGCCGCGGATACTCTCCAAACGGCGAAACCCGCGGTAGTCCGGATCGCGTACGGGCCTGAGCGGCGTGGTCCGCGCCTGCGTTGTCGAGCCTCTGAACGAGTCTTCGCCCAAATGAACACCAGCCGCAACCTCGTTTGTCTCGCCCTTGGCTTCCTCCTCATGGAGGGCTGCGGGTCGGATGCCGGCGAGCCGGTGGCGGATCTGGTCATCCGTAACGTGACCCTACTTTCTCCGCGCGACGGTTCGGTCCAGCACGACCGGTCGGTGTTCATCTCGGGTGAACGGATCGTCGACATCCGCCGATCCACAGATGGTGCTCCTCCGTCCGCAGCACGGGTGGTTGAAGCGACCGGACGGTTTCTGATGCCCGGAATGTGGGACCTACACACGCACTTCTCGTTCGCCGACCCGAGCGCAGGGCCCCTGCTCGTTACCCAGGGCGTGACGGGTGCTCGGGACATGGGATCCGTGCTCGACGAGGTCGAAGCGGCTCGGCGTAGGTTCGACCGTGGTGAAGCGCTCGGCCCACGAATCCTGAGAGCGGGGCCCACGCTCAACGGTGGGGTCTTCGGCGACCATCATCGCCTCATCGGCGATCCCGACGCCGCCAGAGCTGCGGTAGCCCTTCTGGATTCCATCGGCGTCGATGTGATCAAGACCCACAACGAGACGGGCCGCGAAACCTACTTCGCGCTACTGGAAGCCGCGGAGGCAGCGGGTCTCCAGGTTGTTGGCCACGTTCCCGTCACGGTTTCTCCGCTCGAAGCCTGTGAGCGCGGCCAGGGGTCGATCGATCATATCGTGACGATATTCGAGGGAGTCTATGGAGCGGGCTTCGACTCGCAGATCGAGGCCTTCCGCGGTATGGAGCCGTGGCTAGAGACCGAGGCCCCGGCGCTCGTCGAGTGCTTTTCGCGCCAAGGCACGTTGTTCGTCCCAACGCTCTATACGTACCACTTCCGTGCCCACCGAGCGGAGCTGTACGAGACCCCTCCAGACGGGTGGGACTATCTGTCGGCCTCCGGCCGCTTGGCCTACCGAGAGGAATTGGTTCCCAGCGAGAGCGATCGCGATCCCGATGTGATTCGACTGCGGGTCGGATTGGTCGAGATCGGCAAGGCCCTTACGCGCATAGCGTATGAAGCGGGAGCCCGTATCGGAACCGGTACGGACTTCGCAGGCCCCGGGCTCGTCCCGGGCTTCAGCCTTCGGCGTGAGGTCGAGCTATTGGCGGAAGCCGGGTTGCCGCTACACGCGGCGCTGTGGGCCGCTACGAGTGGCCCCGGCGTCGAGCAGGGCGCGGATCCCCTGACGGGTGACATCGGGGTCGGGGCGCCGGCCGATCTCGTGTTGCTCGAGGCGAATCCCTTCGAGGACCTCGGTGCGCTGTCCGAAATCGTCGGAGTAGGTCTTCGGGGCCGGTGGTTGGATCGTGCCGAGCTCGACCGCGTCCTCGAAGGCCTTGCTGCCAACTGACGACGCGGAAACAGTGGGCCCCGCGCTCACGACGACGATCGCCACGATCGCCGCTTATCCGCAGTCCCGGTCGACCACTCGCGTTCGGCTCGCGCCCCTTGTTCGCAGGCAAGCCGCGCCGCAGAATCGCGAGACCGTTCGACCGGCTCCCCTGAAGCCACAAGCTAATGGCCAAACGCGTCCCACTTTTCTTTTGCGCGCTCCTCCTTCTCGGACCCCTCTGGGGCTGCGATCGGAGGCCTGAAGCCGACCTGGTCATCAGGAATGTCGCGGTGGTCGATATCGCGACCGGTGGAGTGAGTCCGGGCCGCACCATTCTGATTGACGAGGGCCGAATCCTCCGAATCGAAACGGGACCGACGACCACGTCGGCGAGGGCCGCGACCGATATCGATGGCACGGGCCTCTATGCCATCCCCGGCCTTTGGGATATGCATGTCCACGCGCTCTGGGACTCGACCGTGGCGCGATCCTTCCTGCCGGCGTTCGCCAGGGTTGGGATCACCGGGATCCGAGACATGGGCGGCACGTTGGCGGTTCTCGAACGGGTCAGGAGTAGCTCGGGATCCGAGACCCTGACATGGCCCCGGATCATCGCAGCCGGACCCATCCTGGACGGTCCGGAGCCTGTCGATCCGAGTATCTCTATCGCGTTGCAGACCCCGGCGGAGGCGCGTCAGGCGGTCGACCGACTCGCGGAAGCCGGTGTCGAGTTCATCAAGGTCTACACGCTCTTGCCGCGAGAGGCGTTCCTTTCGGTGTTGGAGCGCGCGCGCGAAGTCGGCCTTCCGGTCGTGGGACACGTGCCGGCCGAAGTCACCGTTCTCGAGGCGGTGGAAGCAGGCCTGGTGGGAATTGAGCACCTGCGTGACGAGTTGGAACCGATGTGCCACCAAACCACACCGATCGTCTGTGCACAGCTGATCGAGCGGTTCGTCGAGCTCGGGGTTCACAACACACCGACCCTCGTCGTGCTCGAGGCGAAGAGCCTGGAGGGATACCGATCGTCTCCGAACGCGGCGGCTGTGCCTGAAATCCCGGAAATCGTCCAGGAATCTTGGAACACGGCGGCGGCCACGCAGAGCAGCCGACCCGGGCGATACTTCGAGACTCGGCGCGACATTTTCGCGCATGAGATGGACCTGGTCGGTAGACTCAACGAGGCCGGCGCACCGATCCTCGCCGGATCAGATACCGGTAACCCCTTCATCTACCCTGGCCTCGGTCTCCAACGTGAGCTTACTCTTCTCGTCGAGGCTGGCATGACGACACGCGAGGCCCTTGCGTCCGCGACCCTGGTTCCTGCCGCGTTCTTGGGACTAGCCGATTCGATCGGTGCCATCAGGACGGGGCACGCCGCTGACGTAGTCCTTCTCGACGGGAACCCCCTTGAAGACATTGCCAACGTGAGCCGAGTCGTCGCGGTTATTCTGCGTGGAAGGCCTCTCTGACCTGGGGGTTGCTTTGGGCCAGGTAAAGTCGTTGCTGCGGTATTGGTTCACGTTCGAGCAGGCCGTGGACCGAGCCGCATTCCTGCGGCATGGTGTGGCGTTGATGATCGTGAAGTACGGCGTCGACGCGCTTCTGGTCGGGCTCGGAACCGGCACCGTTTGGACCCCTCTCGACTATCTGCAGTCCGTTCCGCTGCTGACCTCTTCGAGGTTCTCCGACTCCGCTCCCTATCTGGTCCCGGCGCTGGCCGCGTGGACCCTTCCATTCCTTTGGATCGGCGTCTCCATGACGATTCGCCGGCTGCTGGACGCCGGATGGTCTGCTTGGTGGTGTCTCCTCTTCTTCGTTCCGGTCGCCAGTTACATCCTGATGGCAGTACTGGCCTTGGCACCGAGCTCACCAGGGAAGGCCCGTGGCGACCGTCTCGATCCGTCCGGGGATCGGATTCCGAGTGCACTCCTCTCCATTGCGTTTGGTGGATCACTCGGCCTGGGGATGATGTCGCTGGCTGTTCTGCGGCTGAACAGCTTTGGGCTCGCACTCTTCATGGGGACTCCGTTCGTCTTGGGACTCGTCACGGCCTTCACTCTGTGCCGCCGCTACCCAGCCTCGGCACGGGAGACGCTGGAGGTCGTGTCCATGACTGTGCTGCTCGTGGCCGGTGCCGCGTTCGTCATCGGATTCGAGGGGGCGGTCTGCCTGATGATGGTTGCTCCCCTCGGGCTCGCAGTGGCCGCGATGGGAGCGCTCGTGGGCCGGCAACTTGCTCGAGCCGGCGAAACGGCCGCTCGAGGGGCTGTGCTGATCGCAGTATTGCTCCCGGGCACGGCGACGATCGAGGCGGGCGAACAGGTTGCCCAACTCCGAGAGGTGAGGTCTTCGGTGGTCGTATCCGCGTCACCCGACGACGTGTGGCGAGAGGTGGTCGCGTTCTCGCCGATTCCCGAGCCCTCGGGACTCTTGTTCCGGTTGGGCCTGGCGTACCCTACTCATGCGAGGATCGAGGGTGCAGGCGTGGGAGCCATTCGCTACTGCGTCTTTTCGACCGGTGCGTTCGTCGAGCCGATCACGACCTGGGAGCCGGCCGTTCGACTCGGCTTCGACGTGGCCGAGAGTCCACCGCCACTCCAGGAGCTCACGTTCTGGGAGGTCGACCCGCCGCACCTCGAGGGCTACCTGGTAGCCAAGTCAGGCGAGTTCCGACTGGTCGGCTTGGGAGACGGTCGCACACGGCTCGAGGGAAGTACCTGGTACGAGCAGCGTCTCAGACCGGAGGGCTATTGGGTCCTGTTCTCGGACTACGTCATCAGTCGCATCCACCGCAGGGTCCTCGAGCACATCAAGACGCAGGTGGAGGGGAGGGCGGCAGAGGGCCTCCGGAGTGCGCCCTAGCAGGCGACGAGCCGTGGCCTTCCATGATTCGTTCCGCCGCCAGGCGGCCCGAGACCAAGGCCGTCGGGACCCCTGAGCCCGGATGCGTGCTCGCGCCCGCGAAGTAGAGGTTGTGATAACGCCAGTGACGGTTGTGCGGCCTGAACGCGCCGAGTTGGAAGAGTTGGTGACCCAGGCCGTGTATGGCGCCCCCGGCAAGATGGTAGCGACGGCGCCAAGAGCTCGGCAGGAAGCTGATCTCCTTCTTGATCGATTCACGGACCCTCTCCGCCCCAAGCAGCGCCAGACTGGCCATTACGGCCTCCCTGGCTCCGTCGCGGACGCTCACCCAGTCCGTTGCCGCTTCATTTCGCAGGTGCGCTGCCGGGACAATGGCGACCACGGTGTCGCATCCGTTCGGCGCCATGTTCGGGTCAACGCGGGAGGGGGCGTGGATGTAGACGCAGGGGGTGTCCGGGATCGAGCGTCCACGCGCCATTTCCCTGAAGCCATCGGTATAGTCGTTCGACAAGAAGAGGTTGTGGGTGCTGAGCCCTTCGAGCTCGCGATCGAGGGCCCAGAAGAAGGAAACAGAGGAGAACGACAGCGGGCGCCTCGGCCTGATCCGGTTGAGCGGGGCTCGGGGAAGGAGTTCCTCGAGGACGTACGAGAGGTCGGCGTTGGCCAGCACGACGTCCGCTTTGAGCACGGTACCCGATTCCAGCCGGACGCCGACCACCCGGCTGCCCCTCGTTTCGATGGCCTCCACTTCGTGCCCCACCCGGAACTCCACACCGCGTGCCTCGGCGACCGCAGCCAGCGCCTCCACGATTCGGTACATCCCGCCGCGGGGAAACCAAACGCCGTGAGTCAACTCCGAGAACGGGATCAGGGAGAAGGTCGCAGGAGCTACGGCCGGATCCAGCCCCACGTACAGATCCTGGAAGGTGAAGGCCGCACGTAGCCTCGGAGAGCTGAAGAACTGACCGACGTGAGCGTAGTGGCGCAGCAACAGGCGCAGCTCGACCATCGCCGACAGATTCCCGACGGACATGAGGTCCGCGACCCTTCGGAAGTCCTGGCGGATGAAGCCGGCCATCGCCCGCGAGTAGTGGTGCCGACCCTCGTCGAGGTACCGCTCGAACCCCTCGTAGGACCCCGGCTCAAACCTCTCGAGCTGGGAACGC
>JAOTVA010000114.1 GCA_029863645.1 Gemmatimonadota bacterium | reverse complement strand
GGGCTGCATGATCAACCAGCGCGAGGTGGGCGCAGACACTCAAAGCTTTACGGCCGCCCTCAAGTACGCGCTGCGTCAGGACCCGGATGTCATCCTGGTCGGTGAGATGCGCGATCTGGAGACGATTTCGGCGGCGCTGACCATCGCTGAGACCGGACACCTCGTGTTCGCCACGCTACACACCAACTCGGCGGCCGAGTCGATCAACCGGATCATTGATGCCTTCCCGTCCCACCAACAGGGCCAGGTAAGGACCCAGCTGGCGTTCGTTCTCGAGGGTGTCGTGACGCAGACGCTGATCCCACGCGCCAAGGGCAAGGGTCGTGTCGCCGCAGTCGAGGTCATGATCTGCACGGCTGCGATCCGAGCGGTAATCCGTGACGAGAAGATCCATCAGATATACTCTCTCATGCAGGCCGGTAAGAAGCACGGCATGCAGACCATGAACGACGCGCTCGTGATGCTCTACACGCAGGGAGAGATAACGCTCGACGAGGCGGTCAAACGTTCGGGAGATCCGAACGAGCTCCTTCGGGCGGTCGGGGAGAAGGTTCCGGGTGACAATTAACCCGCACGAACATCGAGGTAGATAACGCGCATGCCCACGTTTACGTACAGCGCTAGGCCCGCCACGGGCGGGGAGATGCAGACGGGGGAACTGGAGCTTCCCACCAAGGACGAGGTCCTCGCCCATCTGCATCGTCAGCGGTTGATTCCGGTTTCAGTTCGCGAGAAGCCCAAAGAGATCAACATCACGTTCGGCACGGGCATCACGACCCGTGACATCGTGATCTTCACGCGTCAGTTCGCGACGATGATCAACTCGGGTCTGCCGCTCGTTCAGAGCCTCGACATTCTCGCCGAGCAGACGGAGAACCAGGCGCTCAGGAAGACCATCTCCGAGGTGCTTTATGACGTCGAGTCCGGCCACACGCTGGCCGACGCGATGGGCAGGCATCCGAAGGTCTTCACAGAGCTTTTCGTGAACATGGTCGCCGCCGGTGAGGCGGGCGGTATCCTGGACACGATTCTGCTGCGTCTTGCCACGTTCCTCGAGAAGAACGACGCGCTGATTCGGAAGATCAAAGGTGCCATGATCTATCCGGGCGTCATTTTCTCGGTGGCCGGCGGCGCGATTCTGATTCTGCTCATCTTCGTGATTCCGACGTTCCAACAGATGTTCGAGTCGGCTGGGATCCCGCTGCCGCTCCCGACACGCGTCGTGATCGGGATGTCAGGCTTCCTGCAGGCGTATTGGTGGGCCTGTGGGGCGGGGGCCATTCTTGGCGCGTTGGCGATCCGCCAATACTATCAGACGGATAGCGGCCAACTTGTCATCGACAGGATCATTCTGGCGTTGCCGGTCCTCGGCGACCTACAGCGCAAGTCCGCGGTGGCGCGTTTCACGCGCACGCTGGGCACGCTCGTCTCGTCGGGCGTGTCGATTCTCGAAGGCCTGGAAATCACGGCGAAGACTGCGGGCAACCGGGTGATCCATGACGCTGTCATGGGCTCGCGCGCCTCGATCGCCGGTGGTGAGACGATCGCGGGCCCGTTGAAGGAGTCGGGTGTGTTTCCGCCGATGGTGGTCCAGATGATCAACGTCGGCGAACAGACCGGGGGTCTGGACGAGATGCTTTCGAAGATCGCAGACTTCTACGACGACGAGGTCGACACGGCGGTTGAGGCCCTCCTGGCGGTGATGGAGCCGATTATGATCGTGGTGCTAGGCGTAGTCGTAGGTGGAATGATCGTCGCCATGTACCTGCCGATCTTCGACATGATCAACGCGGTTCAGTAGCGCGCGCCGAGCAAGAAACAACAAATGGCCCGCGTACTGGTGATCGACGACGACGAGGAGCATCGCACGCTCATCAAGGCCATGCTCGTGAGCGTGGGCCACCATGTCGAGGAAGCCGTGGATGGTGCGGAAGGGTTGAAGCTCTTCGGGAAGCGTGCGCCCCACCTGGTGCTCACCGACATCAACATGCCGGGGCTCGACGGACACGAGGTGATCGCCGCGCTGCGGGTGGCGAACGGAGATGTGCCGATCATCGCGATCTCAGGTGGGAGTGCCGTCGCAAAGGACGAGCTCCTGCTGAAGGCAGCCGAACTAGGGGCCGTCGAGGTCATCATGAAGCCGTTCGGCTTCGAGCAGCTCAAGGGGGCCGTAGCGCGGGCACTCACCCCCTGAGCGCTACTTCAGGCTCCGCCCAGCGCGTTGAGACTGGGCACGCTTTCGCTCGACCACCGTCGCCTCGCCAACCCTGGCGACCGCGTTGCCCGGAAGGGCCCGGGCCCCCGGTACTGGATCGCGGACGGGTGAACTGGGCGCCTGCGGGATGCATCTTCTGATTGACAGGCAGCGGGGGCGCGTCGGACTATTCGGCACCCTCGGCACATCGCCGCGGCCCGTGACCAGGAGAGACCACATGCGCGTACCCCACCTTCACAATGCAGCCGCAGTCGCCGCATTGTTGGCCGTTCTGGCCGCTCCGGCATCAGCTCAGCTGCCTGCATCGCCGACCCACGACCGCATCCAACAGCGCTCGTACCACTTCGAGCAGGCGGGCACGGACGTCGAGTACAGCCTCTACGTGCCGACCGCGTACGACGCGGCGACACCGACATCGCTCATCGTCTTGTTGCATGGGCTCGGGTCTCGTCCAGAGCGGGTCATACGGTATGCGGGCCTCACTGAATTCGCCGAGCAGCGCGGCTATATCGTTGTTGCCCCGACTGGCTACAACGAACGAGGGTGGTACGGAAGTCGCGGTACGGGGCGCGCGAGCAACCGCGGCGAAGCGGCGAACGACCCGGACAACCTCGGGGCGCTGAGCGAGATGGACGTCATGAACGTCCTAGAAATGACGCTTGCCGAGTTCAACATTGCGCCAGACGAAGTCTTCCTGGCCGGACACTCCATGGGGGGCGGCGGCACGTGGCATCTTGCCATGAAGTACCCTGATCGCTGGGCCGGCCTCGGCCCCGTTGCTCCGGCGATCTACAGCAGCTCCGACGGGCTCTCCGCCATCACACACCTTCCCGTCATCGTGATCATGGGCGACGACGACAACTTGGTGTCCGTCGATGTGACGCGTGCTTGGGTGGCGAAGATGCACGAACTCGGAATGAAGCACCGCTACATTGAAATTCCGGGAGGCGACCACTCGCGCATCATCACGCAGACCCCAGAGAACGTCAGGGCGATCTTCGACTTCTTCGACCAGGTACGGAACGATTCATGAAGAGACGAGACTTCAGCAAACTTCTCGGCGCGGCCGCGGTCGCCCCCGTACTACGACCCATGCGGGTCCTTGCCGAGCAGCCGCGCGCGTGGTCCTTCGTGGCCGACGTCTCGGAGTGCTGCAGTTGCGAAATTCCCTGCTCGTGTAATTTCGGCAGGCCCGAGCAGACCTTCTGCCACGGGACGCGGCTCATTCAGATTCGTGAAGGGCAGCTCGACGGCGCCAACCTCGCGGGCATCAACTTCGTGGTGACCTTCTACATGGGCCGTTGGACGCGCATCTACATCGACGATTCGCTCGATGCATCCCATTCCGCGGCTCTCGACCGCTTGCTGCCGCTGGCGTTCGGCGGGTTCGACCGCGGGGCGCGCCTGAAGGAGCGCGTACCGCTGACGATCTCCCCCGGCCGGGACACCTACAGTTTCTCCGTCCCTGAGTCGACCGTGGAGATGAAGTTGATGCCGGGGCTGAACGGGGAGCCTATTCGCATCACGGGACTGCCGTCCACGGCATATCACGAGTACATCCAGTACGAGTCGGTGGTGCACACCCACAACGGACCCGACGAGACGTGGTCCCACGTGGGGACGAACGGGTTCAGGTCGGTCATGCGAGCGAGCGGCTGACGACGTCGCACGTGACGGCGTCCGACTCCCCCGTGGGGATGGTGAAGGGCGCCGGCATCCTCGTCCATGTGCCGTCGAGAGTAGGAGATCTCGGTCCCGCCTACCCGACGGAGGGCATGGGATCGGGCCCGGAGGTCTCAGTTTGAAGCGGAACGCTGTGTGCTTGGCGCTGCTAGTAACGGCGGTTGCCTCCGTCCCTTCCGGTGCGGTGGTCTCCGACTCAGCGACGCGTGCTGTCGCCCCCTGTGCGGGGCCTGACGCGGACCCGTGGGCCGCCGCGTTCCGCGACAGGACTCTTTCCTTCAACGGCCTCGCTCAGTTCGCCGTGGCGGACTTCGGTGGTCCGGTCGACTGCGACGGCACCGTCACCATGGAGTTCGACGGCGCTCGCTACGGGACGCTCCTTCTCACTTTTCAGGGCGGTGTGTTCCTCGAGGTCGAGACGCTGCCCATAGAGACCAGCATCGTCACGTTGAGGGCCTCCTCCGGCTTCGAGGACCGAGGGCGAGTGGAAGAAGCTCTGCGCGCCTATGCCGGCCAGATCGGTGTGTCGATCGACTGGACGCAGCCGGAGCACTCCGTGGACGGCGAAGAGTCGACGGAGACGTACTGGGATCCTGATCCGGGTCTCAACGCTTCAGCCTCCCTGGTGAGCGTGGGTGGGGGATTGATTGCCGTGCGCTTCTCGATGGCGCTCTGACCGGAGTCGCCTTGCCGCTAGACCTGCCGACCACATTCCTCCTGATTGGTGCCGGCTTCTTCGCTGGGACCCTGAACGCGATCGCCGGCGGAGGCTCGCTGGTCTCGCTGCCGCTCCTGATCTTCGTGGGGCTTCCCGCGACGGTGGCCAACGCCACGAACCGAATCGCCCTCTTCATCGGTGGGATCGGGGCCACGCAAAGCTTTGCAAAGCGCGACCTCATTCCGGCGCCGTGGTTCAAGTTTGCGCTGCCACCGGCACTGGTCGGCGTGGTGTTCGGCACGTGGGGCGCGACGCGCATCGGCGATGTCGCATTTGAGCGAGTGCTCGCCGTAGTGCTCCTACTCGCGGCCGGACTCATCCTCTGGAAGCCCCTGCGCATTCTCGAGGAGGCCGAGGTCCCCACGCCTCCCACCGGTGCCAAACGGTGGTGGCTCATTGTGGCCTTCTTCGGCCTCGGGATCTACAGCGGCTTCATTCAGGCAGGAGTGGGCTTTCTCTTCGTCGCGCTATTCGCGGCTCAGGGAATCGACCTAATCAGGGCGAACGGCATCAAAGCCCCGCTCATCCTGATGTTCACAGGCTTGGCCATCGCGCTCTTTGCCTTCACGGGTCTGCTGGACTGGGCCGCCGGCCTGACGTTGGCCGGCGGCCAGTTCTTCGGCGCCAAGTTCGGCGTTCGCCTTCAGGTGTTGAAGGGTCAGAGGTGGGTTCGGAGCGTCCTGATCCTGGCGATCGTTGCGTTCTCGATCAGGTTGCTACTGGGGGGCTAAAGCCCTCCGGTCAGCTGCCGCCGCGCACCGCGCTGAAGGGAAAGCCGCCGAAGTCCGGGACGTACAGTTCCCCCGACATCTCGTCGCCGCTCACCTCGCCGGTGGCCTCGAGCGCGATGTCCATTCCCTGAACAGAGATGTCCAGGATGAACTTCAGGGTGTTGCCCTCGAGCACCCCATCCGACAACGCAGCCGCATCGACCCCTTCCATCACGATCGTGCCGGTGACGGCTGATCCGTCCTGCATGAGCACGACGGTCGCGTCGACGTCGCCCTCCGGCCCCTGGAGCGTCAGCGTCCACTCTCCAGCGACATTAGCCTGGGCGGTCGCCGGCGCTACCTGTACCGTCAGCGCCAGCAATACCATCCCTGCGATTGTAAGGACCTTCGTCGTCATGTTATTCACCTAGTCCATTGGGTCCAAGAAAAGCTCTCACAGAATACACCGCAGGCCCGAGAATGGACATCGCACCCACCCACGGGCCTGCGGAGAGTAGCCAGCTACCCGGCGACTGACCGGCCCGGCGACGACTAATAGCGATAGTAATCCGGCTTGTACGGCCCTTCTTTCGGTACGCCGATGTACTTCGCCTGCCGGTCCGTCAGCTCGCTGAGGCGCGCCCCGAGCTTGTCCAGGTGCAGCCGCGCGACCTTCTCGTCCAGGTGTTTGGGCAAGACGTAGACCTTCTTCTCGTACGCATCCGTGTTTCGCGCGAGCTCGATCTGAGCGATCACCTGATTCGTGAAGCTCGCCGACATCACGAAGCTCGGATGCCCGGTAGCGCATCCCAGGTTCATGAGACGCCCTTCGGCCAGGATCAGGACGGAGTGCCCATCGGGGAACGTCCACTCGTGGTACTGCGGTTTGATCTCGTTCTTCTGAACGCCCTTCATGGCCGCGAGCCCGGCCATGTCGATCTCGTTGTCGAAGTGGCCGATGTTCGCGACGATGGCCTTGTCCTTCATGCGGGCCATGTCGTCGGCGGTGATCACGTCGCGGTTCCCCGTAGCCGTAACGAAGACGTCGGCGTGTCCAACGACGTCTTCGAGGCGTGCCACCGTGTAGCCTTCCATGCAGGCCTGAAGCGCGCAGATGGGGTCGACCTCCGCGACCGTGACCCGCGCGCCCTGCGCCTTGAGCGCCTGAGCACAGCCCTTGCCGACATCTCCGTACCCGAGCACGACGGCGGTCTTGCCGGAGAGCATCACATCGGTCGCACGGTTGAGCCCGTCGATCACCGAGTGGCGGCACCCATAGAGGTTGTCGAACTTCGACTTGGTGACCGAGTCATTCACGTTGATGGCCGGGAAGAGCAGCTCGCCGGCCTTCTCCATCTCGTAGAGTCGGTGGACACCGGTGGTGGTCTCCTCGGAGACGCCACGCACGTTCTTGCCGATGCGGGCCCACTTACCAGGATCCTCGGTGAGCGTTGTCCGGATCAAGTCGACGATCACACGCCACTCGTCCGGATCGTTCTTTGGATCGAAGGCCGGGACGCCCTCCGGGGTCGCGAACTCCACGCCCTTGTGAATGAGAAGCGTCGCATCGCCTCCGTCGTCGACCAGGAGGTCCGGACCGGAGCCGTCGGGCCAAGTGAGCATTTGGTCGGTGCACCACCAGTACTCCTCCAGGGTCTCGCCCTTCCAGGCGAAGACCGCCGCCCCGATCGGGTTGTCGATCGTGCCGCCACGCCCGACCGCGATCGCCGAGGCGGCGTGATCCTGCGTCGAGAAGATGTTGCAGGACGCCCAGCGCACGTCAGCCCCGAGGTCCATGAGCGTCTCGATGAGGACCGCAGTCTGGACCGTCATGTGGAGGGAGCCGGCGACCTTGAGCCCAGCGAGGGGCTGCTCCGGACCGTACTCCTCGCGGGCGGCCATCAGTCCAGGCATCTCCTGCTCGGCGAGTCGGATCTCGTTGCGCCCCCACTCGGCGAGGGAGAGGTCCTTGACCTTGTACGGGGGTCGGTCCGTCGCGGGCACGGACTTCTTGGACAGCACGGCGGTATCACTCATCGGTCACGATCCTCTCGGGTGGGGTGATCTAGGTGGTTGTTCGTTTGGTGGCCGAAGCCAGAAAGAGCAGGGGACCCGTCGCTTCAGGGTCCGGAGGAAGGGGCACGATGCGCACCCCCTCGAAGGGCGCGTCTCGTAGCCAGCCCTCGACGCGCTCGGCTTCGAAGCCGGGCCATACATGGCCCATATCCTGTCCGTACGCGCCCCCTCTGTCGTGCAGGCGCATGTCCACGAGGAGGAGATGGCCCCCGGGCCTCAGGATACGCCGCACTTCAGAGAGCACAGCCGGTGGGTCCACGACGTAGTGGAGAACCAGGGCGAGCACCGCCACGTCGACTTCCGCGTCAGCGATCGGCAGCGCTTCGAGGTCTCCTTCCCTGAGCTCGACGTGGTCCCACTCGCGCAGCCGGTGGCGCGCGGCCGAAAGCATCTGCTCCGAGCGATCGACCCCGATGATGCGTCCCGCGAAGGGTGCTAGGGCTTCGGTCAGCGAGCCGGTGCCCACGCCCAGGTCGGCTACGACCCAATCGGGATGGACAAGGCCCAGAAGCGGCGTCAGCCCAGCTGCCGATCCGAACAGCTGCCTGCGTACTTCGTCCCAGCGCTCTGCGGCCGTCGCAAAGAACGCTGCGGAACGTAGACGGCGATGCTTCAGGACCTCTCGAGACCGCTCCGAATCAGTAGCGTAGATCCCTCCGTCTCCGATCTCATCGCGCACGATCGACCACAGTCCACGGGCCGATGCTTCCAGGGCAGGGCTCATGCGGTAATGTCGGTTGCGGCCGTCTACGCGCGCCTCGACCCAACCTTCGGCGGCCAGCGTCTTGAGTTGACGACTGACCGTCGGCTGGGTGGCCTGGAGCACCGACGCCAGCTCCGTGACTGTGAACTCGCTCCGTTCTAGCAGGGCGAGGATGCGTGTGCGCGTCTCGTCACCCAATGCGCTCAGGCGGTCGAGAATGGCAGGGCCGGTCGTCGTATGCATATTTGCAAATATGAACATATTGGCACGCGACACAACCCCCTGTGTACGACCCTCACCAACCATGAATCTTGGCCTGTGGCCACGGGCTCATTAGCTTTTTTTGGACTGCAGGAACGCTGCCCCTCCCTTCCAGTCGAGTACCCCTTTTGAACACGGAGTCGGGAGTGGACCACGCTCACGAGCACGATCACGCGCCGCACGACGACATCGTCTATCCGGCGACCATCCCGTTCGTCCTCGTTCACCTAGCGTGCTTCGGGGCGATTTGGACCGGCGTCACCGTCCAAGCGCTCATCGTGGCCTTCGCGCTGTACGTCGTCCGCATGTTCGCGGTCACAGGTGGCTATCACAGGTACTTCAGCCATCGCTCGTACAAAACCAGCCGCGTCGGTCAGTTCGTGCTCGCCTTCCTGTGTCAGTCCACCGCTCAGCGCGGGGTCGTCTGGTGGGCGGCCATCCACCGGCATCACCACCTGTATTCCGACACGGAGCACGACGTCCACTCGCCCCGGCACCACGGCTTCCTGTACTCGCACGTGGGATGGATCTTCAACCCGTCCAGCTGGAAGCCTGACTACGGCACGGTGCGCGATCTTATCAAGTATCCGGAGATCCAGTTGCTGGACCGCTTCACCTATGCGCCCGCCTTTCTGATGGGCTTGGGGCTCTGGCTGTGGGGTGGATGGCCCATGCTGGTCGTCGGCTTCTTCTGGAGCACCGTCGCGCTCTATCACGGCACATTCTCCATCAACTCGCTCGCGCACGAGGTCGGCTCGCAGCGCTACCTGACCGGAGACGACTCTCGCAACAACTTCTGGCTCGCGCTGATCACGATGGGCGAGGGATGGCACAACAATCATCACCACTATCAGAGTTCCGCCCGTCAGGGATTCAAGTGGTGGGAGATCGACATCACGTACTACATCCTGAAGGCGCTTTCGTGGACCGGATTGGTCTGGGACCTGCGTGCACCCCCCGAGGCCATTCTCAAGGGCGAGAGCCCCGTCGGCCGCAAGGTCGTAGAGAAGGTGGCGGGTGAGCTGGCCGGCTCGTTCAACGTCGATCGGTACGCATCGCGCGTGCGTGAGGCATGGGTGGAATCCCACAGACTGGAAGACCTGTCCGATCTGGCGCGGCGCGCTCGCGGACAGGTTGAAGAACGGTTGGCCGAGCTTTCCATGCCGCATCTACCCACCGTTCCCGAGTTACGTGAGAAGGCGGAGGAGATGTTCCAAGAGACGCCTTCGCTCGATGCGATCGTGAACCGAGCCCATCAACTGCTCGCCATGGCGGTCGCCGCCCATGTGTGCGACCTCGCGTTAGCTGGCGCATGAGGCGCATGCTGAATCAGCTAGCCGACTCCTAGGTCGCGAGGATGGATTGGCTTAGGCCGGTAGTCGACTTTCTCAACACGTACGTCGTCAACTACGGGATCTCCATAGGCGGAGAGAACGTGCCGTTCATGGTGATCCTGCTCCTCGGAACAGGATTCTACCTGACGGTTCGGACTGGCTTCGTCCAGATCCGGCACCTGGCTCACGGCTTCGGCGTGACGACGGGGAAGTACGACGACCCGGACGAGCCCGGCGACGTCACGCACTTTCAGGCGCTCACGACCGCCTTGTCTGCGACGGTCGGGATCGGCAACATCGCCGGCGTCGCGATCGCCATCCACTGGGGTGGTCCCGGAGCGCTCTTTTGGATGTGGGTGACCGCGTTCGTGGGCATGGCTACCAAGTTCTCCGAGGTGACGCTGGCCCAGAAATACCGCGAAGTGGATCCGGCGGGCGGCGCACACAAGTGGGAGGGCTCCGTCGCGGGTGGCCCCATGTACTACATCGAACGCGGGCTGGGCCCGAAATGGAAACCGCTCGCCGTATTCTTCGCAATCATGCTCGGCTTCACGGCCTTCCTGACCGGAAACGCCGTCCAGGCGAACACGGTGGCCGACACGGTCCAGACTCAGTGGGGTCTGCCGGTATGGATCACCGGCCTGGTGACGGCCACAATCGTGGGTGGCGTGATCCTCGGCGGCATCGCCCGGATCGGCAAGGTGACTGCCTTCCTCGCCCCGCTCATGGCCATGATCTACGTGACCGGCGCGCTCGCGATCATCGCGCTCAACCTCGAGGCGGTCGGGCCTGCCTTCGCGACGATCATTTCAGAGGCATTCAACCCGCAGGCCGGCGTCGCCGGAACCGGGGCGGGCGTCTTCGTGATGACGCTCATGTGGGGCGTGCGTAGGGGCCTCTTCTCGAACGAGGCAGGGCAGGGCTCGGCGCCCATCGCGCACGCAGCCGCGAAGACGGACGAGCCGGTCTCGGAGGGCGTGGTCGCGCTCCTGGAGCCGTTCATCGACACGATCGTCATCTGCTCCATGACTGGGCTGGTC
>JAOTVA010000113.1 GCA_029863645.1 Gemmatimonadota bacterium | reverse complement strand
CATCCGTGGCCCAGGAGCGCCGTCCCGGCGTGATGACCGGCTTCGGCCACCATTGAATCAGCACGCTCGGAGCATCCATCGACGGCTCCACCGCGACATCGAGTTCCGCGCGCATTGCGGAGATGATCCGTTCCGCCCGATCGCCAACCTCCAGCAACCCGCCGATCTCCCGGATATCCCGATAGACGTCCTCGATGGAGACCGGTTCGGGCGCGATGAATGGCAGTCCAGCCTCCGTGAGCCGTTCGACGACGCGTTCGTGACCCGGGACGGTCAACGTGGCGAGCACGAGGTCGGGCTCGAGCGCGGCCACGCGCTCGATGTCGATCTCGAGGTCCGGACCGACCTTCGGAAGCCCCTGGACGACGGCGACCGGGAAATCGGAGTGGTCGTCGACGCCCACGAGGAGATCCGAGCACCCGAGGGCGCAGACGATCTCGGTATTCGAGCAGGCAAGGGAGACGATCCGCATGCTCGAGCATACACTCACACGACCAGCGACGCCTCCTCCCTGCGCTGCGATACGAGCCGCAGGGACCCGGCCGAACGTCCAGAGGCAACAAGGAACGGGTTGAGGCGTACCTCAGCAGGCGCGTCCCTGACCCCGTGCCTGCCTCGCACGTTACCCCGACTCAGGAGGAACCGTGGTACAGACCGCCTCGACGATGATGCCTCTCGGAAGCGAGGCTCCCGATTTCGCCCTCCCCGAGCCGGCGACAGGCCGCACGGTGCGGCGCGACGACTTCGAAGACGCGTCCGCCCTGCTCGTGATGGTCCTTTCGAATCACTGCCCCTTCGTGAAGCACGTCGCCGACGGGCTCGCGGCCTTCGCCCGAGAGTACGCCGAGAAAGGTGTCGCCATCGTGGGAATCAACGCGAACGACGTGGAGAAGTATCCGGCCGACAGCCCCGAGAAGATGATCGACGAGGTCCGCTCCCGTGGCTACGTCTTCCCCTACCTGTTCGATGACAGCCAGGACGTCGTGAAGTCGTTGGGGGCGGCGTGCACACCCGACTTCTTCCTCTTCGATCGAGATCGTCGACTCGCCTACCGGGGTCAGTTCGACGCGAGCCGGCCGTCGTTGGACGTGCCCGTGACCGGCGCCGACCTTCGGGACGCCTGCGACGCCGTGCTCTCGGGCCAGGCCCCCGCGGATGAGCAGACGCCGAGCATCGGGTGCAACATCAAGTGGAAGCCCGGAAATGCCCCGAGTTGGTTCGCGTAGGAACGAAGAGACGCCACCGGCGGACTGCCCGGTGGCGTCTTACTGTCGCAGCCCAGCACGATGGCCGGGTACGGCGCGAACAGCGAACTACATCTAGCTGGTTCGGCTTCTAGAAGCCGCTCCGGCGATCGCTTGCCCATGCCAGGCTGGACAGGGTACAGGGACTAGACAAGGATCACCTCCTGTTTTCGGGAAACGTAGGGCGTGAACGCCGGCGGGCTCGGGGCCCGCGGTCCTCGAACGGCACCTTCTGGGGTGTTCGATCGTGGCCCAGTTCGGAGTGCTTTACTCTGAACGCCGGCATCATACACCGAACGGGGACGAGGGGTCAACCCTCCTGTGGTCAGGGTCGCGTCAATCCCTCGACACGACCTCTTGGGTGAGTGAGTGGTGAGGACACGACATGCGGTGGGGGCTGCCGTGTGGCGTACTTCTACCGGGTGTTCGCCGAGCCGTCCGGCTGAGCCCGGTCTCAGGCCTTGTCGAACGCGCGCGCCATGAGCCAGGCGCTGAACGAGAGGGCGACGGCGATCCAGAGCACCCCCCACATCGTCGTCGTCCCGATTCCCGTCAGCTCGGCCAGCATGTGTGCGTCCGAGTGGAGCTCGGGTCGGTCGAGCACGTCGCTCTTGATGTCGAGAATCGCGTACAGCGTGCTCGTGAGTCCGAGCGTCGTGAGCACCCGCCGGTTCCACGTCTGACCGATCCGTCTGGCGACGCCGAACATCGTCAGGCCGAACGCGATCCCGAACGCGATGCCGAATCCGCCGCGCACGAAGAAGATCGTCAGCAAGATCACGGCGACGCCGATGGCGCCGTTCACCCAGTCGGTTCGGACCCAGCGCGTCTGTGCTGCGGAAAACATCAGGCCGCCCCAAAAGAGGCTGCCGAGGTAGCCTGCGTTCAGGGCCAGGAAGGCATTGCCCCCGGTGAAGTACGTCGCGCCGCCTTGCATCGGATCGAGCGTGATGCTGTCGAGCGTTCCACCGGTGGCCACCACGGCGATCGCGTGGCTCACCTCATGGAGCAAGACCACGAAGATCTTCAGCGGATAGACGACCGGGGTGTTCCAAAGGAACCAGAGCGCCACGAAGAAGACCCCGAAGCCGAGCAGGAACTTGAGCTTGCCGTTCATGGGGATCCGTGGGCGAGGGCGGCCTCGACGAACATGAACCGTGAGATACCGCGCGCTTCCCTACGGTTGCACGCCTCGTTCGGTTCCACGGGGCAGCCCATGTCGTTCTTCGCCCGCCTCACCTCGACGATCATCCCTCGGCGCCCCGTCCGATCCGGAGGTCATAGCGAGCATCGAGCAACTCCCGGTGCTGCGAGATCTCGTCGCGCACCAGTCCGGTACCCTGGGACGGATCGGAGAGCGCGACCATGGCGGCCTGCGCCACCTCGGCGGGGGACATTCCATTGCGAAAGGCGAGCGTGGCGGACCAACGGTACACCATGTCGTCCCACACTCGTTCGAGCTCCGCGCGCTCGCCTTCGGGGAGCGTGATCGAACGCGCGTCCGCCTCCTCGAGCGCCGCCGCACGCTGCGCATCGTCGCCCTCCGCCGCATCGACCATCCACGCGGCGAGGACCTGCGCCGGGTCGCCGATCTCGTCGGCCACCGTGCGCACGACCATGCTGCGCGCCTCCTCGAACGGCACCACCTTGCGGTCTTCGAGGCGCAGGATGTGGTATCCGTACTGGGTTTCCGTCACCGAACTGATCTCTCCGGGTTCCAGCCGCAGGGCCGCGGCCCAGAACTCCGGCACCCACGAGCCTTCACGTCCCGGCGTCAGCAGGCCTTGTCGACCCTCGGCACCGGGTTCTTCGGACAGCGCCGCCGCGGTCGACGCGAAGTCGGCACCCGCCCGGACCGACTCGAGCGCGCGCTCGGCCTTCGCGAGGGCGGCTTCCCGGTGCGGTGCGGAGCGCCATCGCTCACTGAAGAACAGAATGTGGCGCACGGTCAGCTCCCACCTCGGAGTGGTCAGATAACGCGCCTCGAGGACGTCGTCTTCGACGCCGGCCTGTTCCAGGAGGAGCTCGGCGGCCAGGATCTCCAGTCTCCGATCGTCAATCCAACGCTCGACGAGCGGGGCGCCCAGCGCTGCCGTGGACGAGTCGGCGACCGCGAGCCCGAAGGCGGTCAACTCGGCGAGCGATGCCCGGCGGGCCACGGAGAGCCCGAGGAGCTGGCCCTCGCTGTATTCGATCGGGCCGACGGACACCGCCGCCGGCTCCGATCCACCGCAACACCAGAGCGTAGCGAGGATGGCGACTGCCTTTCGCCCCTTCATTCCCTCACAGCTCCTCGGCCGGGACCGCCGGTGCGGGGGCGGTCGTCATCGCACGGTGCTCCGACCGGAGCACGCCGAGGGACATGATCATCTTGATGCCCTCTTCGACCGAGAGGTTGGTGCGCTCGAGAGCGTCACGACGCACGATTTGCAGGAAGCCGGTCGTGGGGTTCGGGGTCGTCGGCACGAAGATCGTGCTCCACGACGTACCGTCGGCTTTTTCGAAGTCGGAGGTCACGAAGGCCACAGACTTCAGCCCCGGGTGGGGGAAGTCGACGTACACGACGGACTTGAACGCCTTCGCGCCCTGGCCCTGAAAAGCGTTGGCGACTTGCTTCGAGATCGAGTAGATGACCTTGACGAAGGGGAGGCGCAGCACGACCGCCTCGGCGACCGCCAAGACCCGTCGTCCGACCACGTGGGCCGTGATTTCTCCCAGCAGGTAGATCCCCAGGAGGAGGATGCCGAGCGCCAAGGCGGCGCGCGCGACGGTCGGCCAATCACCGACCGCGGAATCGATGATCGGGAGGAGGATGCCGGCCGAGGCGTTGAAGACGAAGCGCAAGACGGCGAAGGTGATGACGATCGGGACCAAGGCGAAAATGCCCGAGGCCATGCGGGTCGCGAAGCGGCTCGGCCGCTGGATTGGCTTGGATTCGGTTGGATCCATGAGGAGACCGTTCAAGGTTCGGGGCGGGTGAAGCGGAAGATCGCGAAAGCCCCGACGCAGTGCCAAGCAGCCTGAGGGGGTTGGAACCGGACCGGCCCCGCGTCATTGTTCCTGCGTGATCGCGCTCTCGCTGCTCCAGATCGAACCGGCCGGTGGGCTCTCGGAGGCCCTCTCCAGCAGCCCCCTCCTCGCCATGGGATTCATGTTCGGGGCGGGGGTACTGACCAGCCTCACGCCGTGCGTGTACCCAATGATCCCGATCACGAGCGCGGTGATCGCAGGCACGGCGCGCGAAGATCAGACCAAGGCCCGCACCGTCGGGCTCACGCTGACCTACGCGGTCGGGTTGGCCATGCTGTACGCGACGCTCGGCGCCATCGCGGGCGTCACTGGACAGCTCTTCGGCTCGGTGAGCGCGAACCCCTGGGCGCTCTTCGCGATCGGCAATCTGCTCCTGCTCTTCGCCCTCGCCATGCTGGACGTGCTTCCGGTGCCGGTGCCGAAGAAGCTCCTGCAGAGGGCGAGCGAGACCGAAGGCGGGTCCTACGGTGCGGTCTTCGTCATGGGCGCCATGTCGGGGGTCGTTGCGGCGCCGTGCGGTGCGCCCGCGTTTGCGGTCGTGCTCACCTGGGTCGCGGCGACGCAAGCGGGGCTCATGGGGTTCGCTTATCTCTTCGTCTTCTCGCTGGGGATGACGTCACTTCTCGTCGCAGTCGGCCTGTTCTCGGGAACCATCGCGCTTCTGCCGCGTTCAGGAATGTGGATGGTCTGGGTCAAGCGGATCGCGGCAGTGATCATGTTGGCGATGGCGGAGTACTACTTCATCCAGACCGGATACAACATGTAGCGCCCTCGGCGCCGCGCGGATCTCTCGAGGTAGGCATGAAGAAGCTCACGACGCTCGGTTTTGGTGCTGCGATCTTGGCGCTCGCCCTGTCTCCTCCGGCCCTCTCCGCCCAATCGGGCGGCGTGTCTCTGGCGCTCGGAACGCCCGGACCGGGCGCGGAGCTGCAGGACCTCGAGGGAAACACCGTCCAGCTACTCGACTACGTCGAAGCCGGCAAGCCGACCGTGATCGAATTCTGGGCGACTTGGTGCGAGCAGTGCGAGGCACTTCAGCCTCAGTTCGACCAGCTCCAGGCGCGGTACGGAAGCGAGGTCAACGTCGTCGCGGTGGCCGTCGGCGTTTCGCAGAGCGTGCGCCGGGTCCGGCGCCATCTCGAAGATCACGATCCCGGCTATCCCTTCCTCTACGACGCGCGAGGCGCCGCGGTGAGAGCCTACAACGCTTCGACGACGTCGATCGTCGTCATGCTCGACGCCGATGGGAAGGTCGCGTACACGGGTGTCGGCACCGACCAGGACTTGCTCCGTGCGGCGGAGTCCCTGCTACAGCGTTGACCCGCCCGCGATGGTGAAGGCCCCTGTGAAACGAGGCCCGGAGCGGAACCACCGCCCCGGGCCTCGTCTCTTGCAGGCGTGGCCGGCAACGCCGGTCCCGCCAGTGTCCGTCAGCTCGAGTCAGTCGCCTTCCGGCTCCGGGGTGACCCGGTCCACGATCTCACCGAGCTCCTCGTACGCCATTGGATCGTTCTGGTTGAACGCTTCGATGACTCCTGCGATCCGGCCGTCGGGCCCGACCACGATCACGGCTCTGCTGTCGACCATGTTGTTGTCGCGCAGACCGCCCCCGAAGGCGGCGTATGTGGCCCCGTCGTTGTCGGCGTCGCTGGCGAAGAGAAAGGGGAAATCCTCGTCATGGAGCCATGACCCCAACTCTCCGACCGGATCGTTGGAGATGCCCATGACGACGACGTTCTGTCCGCTGTTGAACAGGCTTGCGTACTGATCACGGTACGCTCTCATTTGAATCGTTCAGCCACGCGTTCGCACGCGGAAGAAGAACGCGAGGACGACCGTCTCGCCGCGGTAATCGCTCAGGTGTACTGGCTCCTCGAGCACCCCGTACCGGGTCGCGCCGGGAAGCGCGAAGTCGGGGGCCAACTCGCCGACGGCCAGGAGGCCGCTGTCCTGAGCGCCAGCGTCGACCGGCGCGCCCATCGCGAACGCTCCCGCGAGAAGCATGGCGCAGATGGCTCTACGCATGGATTCTTCTCGTTGGGGTTCACAAGGACCAGACCGAATATCGGCCGGTGTGCGATCCTCGGCCAGGGTCGGACCGGCTCGGGGCCCATCGCGGTTATTTTATCGAGGCTCGAAATACACCCTCACCGGGAACCGATCGATGTCGTGGACTTCCCTTTCGCGCCTCGGCGCGCGCTCGTTCATCGTGCTGGCTTCGGCGCTATTCGGCCTCGTGTCAGGGGCATCCTTGGAGGCGCAGCAGCGACCAGAGCCGATCGTCGATGCACTTCGTCAACGCTTCAGCAGCGAAGGCATGACGCTCGGATTCCTGCTGCGGGCGGTGGTCGACCCCGGCGTCGACGGTGACCCTGCGCGCGTCCGGGTCGACCAGGCTCGCCTTCGGCTCTACGGGCGTCTGGACGGCGGATTCAGCTATCGCATTCAAACGAATCACGCGTCGACGTCCACCCTTCTCGACGCGCAGGTCTCTTGGTCGCCGGGGCCCGAATTCGTCGTGTCGGCCGGGCGCTTTAAGACCCCCTTCAGTCAGGAGCTCCTCGATTACGTCGGTGTGCTCGACTTCGTAGACCGGTCGAGGGTGGTAAACGCACTCGCCCCGAATCGCCAGGTCGGCGTGCAGGTAGAGACACGACTCAACGAGCATGTGGACCTTGTCGCAGGAGGGTTCACGGGCGCCACAAGCGCGACGGCCGATGAGTCGCTGATCGGCGTGGTCCGCCTCCAGGGCTCGGGCTTCGAGCTCGGCAGCGGCATGCTCGACGTGTCGGCGCATCTGGCCGGTGGGCGCGAAGACGCGATCGGCGCCCGCGCGCTGGGCCCGACGTTTTCAGGAGACGGCCTGATCTACGGGTTCGACGCTCGCTTCCAGTCCGGTGACGTGACGCTCAAAGGCGAGTACATCCGCGGCGACTGGGATCCCGACTTTGGCGTCTTGGACGTAGATGCGGACGGGCTCTTCATCACTTTTGGCTACATGCTGGCGGAGAACCGACAGGCGCTCATTCGATGGGACCGATACACGGCGCCCGGCGCGGACGCCGACGACGTACTCCTCCTCGGCTTCAACGTCTGGCCGACAGGACCCGCCAAGGTTCAGGTGAACTGGCGCATCCCGCTCAAGGACAGCACCGAGCTCCACAAGCTGCTAATCAACTTCCAGCTCGGGGTCTCGTAGGCAGGCTGTCCAGCGAGCGGTCCACGGTCCGCTCGTCCTGATGCCCGAGCGACCTCGCTAGAAGATCGTCTCGGGCATCGTCATCAGTGAGGCGTACAGATCGATCGCGTACCAGAGGTTCGCCACCCTCAGGTTCTCGTCGGGGGCGTGCTGGTTGTTATCGTGGTTGGCGACCGGCACGACCACTGCCGGCTTGCCGGCCACGTCGGTGAAGAGATACAGCGGAAGTGTCCCCCCCATGCCGGGCGCGACGACCAGCGCTCCTTCACCGAACGCACGATCGGCCGCGTTCGAAGCCGCTGCCATTACGCTCTGCGCCAACGGGTCGGCCATCGACGTGCGGGATGCGATCGAACCACCCGCCCCACCCGTGACCTTCGCGATCCGCGGGTAACGGAGGCGGGTCTCCATGTCCGGATCTTCGTCGACGACGTGAAAGCCCTGGCCGCGGATATGGTCGACGATGAGCGCCCGGAGCTGCGCCACCGTATTGCCTTTCACCATGCGAATACCCAGGGCGGCCACGGCCTCGTTGGGGATCACGTTGCGAGCGAGCGCTCCGGTGTTGCCACTCGTCAGGCCGCGTACATTGAGCGCCGGGACCAGGAGGCGCTCCGGCAGCGTCTCCGGCTCGCCCTCGGTCCACGCGAGGCCCAGCTCACGCTTGAGCTCGGCGTCCCAGTCCGGCATCGCCTCGAGCGCCGCGCGCTCTTCGGGTCCGATCGGATCGAAGGTGTCGTACCACCCGTCGATCGTCACGTGGCCGTCCTCGTCCTTCATCGACGCCAGGAGGTGGGCCATGACGTTGCCCGTGTCTGGTGCCCAGTTGCCGTAGTGGCCCGAGTGGAGGTTTCGCGTCGCTCCGTAGACCGTGACCTCCATTCCGAACGAGCCTCTCACACCGAACGTCAGCTGGGGTCTTCCGCTCGCGTGGGCGGGTCCGTCGAAGAAGAGCCAGATATCGACCTGGTCGAGGACCGCACGCTCCCTTTCCATGTAAGCGCCTAGGTTGCGGGAACCCGCCTCTTCCTCGCCGTCGAACATGAAGATCAGGTTCGACGTCGGGGTGATGCCCTCCCCCTGGAAGGCCTGGAGCACCGGAAGGATCGCCGCGATCGGCGCCTTGTCGTCTCCGGCCGACCGGGCGTAGAGCCTCCACTCCGGGTCGACCGGCTCCCCCGCGTCCGGCATGTCGATGGGCCCGCCCCCGTACTCCATCGCGGCCGAGTAGAGGGTCGGCTCGAACGGGTCGTGCGTCCAATTGTTCGGGTCCACCGGTTGCCCATCGTAGTGCACATAGATCCCGAGCGTCCGGGTCGCACCCGGGACTTCGAGCACACCGAGCACCAGCGGCGACGCACCCTCGATTTCGACCAACCGCGTGTCGACCCCGGCCGCACGCATCTCGTCTCTGATGTAGAGCGCCGCCTCCCGGATCTCGGGTGTGAAGGCACGGTTGGGATAGCTGAGCAGCTCCGCGAAGTCTCGGAGGATACTGGCCTCATTGGACTCACGGTACGCGCGGGCCACGTCCGGTCCCGATTGGGCCGCGAGCGGGATGCCGGTTGTCCACGGGGTGGCGGCAAACGCCACGAGGAGGAGGAGTCGCATCAGAGGACGTACCTGGATCTGGAGTGATCGTCGTTCTCGAGGTCGAACGGGCATTCAGGCCGACGTCTTCGGAGGCCGCTTCTTTGCGCCGCCGGCCTTCGGCGCCGTCCGCTTGGCGGCGGCCTTCTTCGTGCCGCCCGCCTTCTTCCTCACGGTCGTACTCGTCTTCGCCGCGCGCGCCGGCTTCTTCTTCGTAGTCGGCTTCGTTGTCGGCGCCTTCGCTTTCGTCGGCGTCTTCTTCTTCCTGGTGGTGGCCGATTTCTTCTTCGTCGTGGTCGTCTTCTTCTCTCCGGTGGTGGTCGTCGCTCTCTTCGCGGGAACGCCGTTCGTTGCTGCCTGGGCTGCTTCGCGGCCCTCGTCGAACTCCTTCTTCGCCGCGATCGCGCCGGCCTTCACGCCCTTCGCCACGATGGCGGCCCTCTTGGCCGTCTCGGCGGCGCGCCGCGCGGCGGTCTTGCTGGCCTTCACCGCCTTCTTGCGAGCGGTCTTCGCTGCCTGTTTCCCAGCGGCCTTGGCCGTCGTCCGCACGACCTTACGCGTGACCTTCTTCCTGCGCTTCCCGCGGGCTGCGGCCGCCTCGAGCCTCTGGACCTTGTCGGCCATCTTCGCGACCTCTCTGCGGGCACTCTTAGCCTCGTCCTCGGCCTTCTTCCGCCGGTCCTTCTCGACTTCGATCGCGGTCTTCGCCTTCGCCCGCTCCTCCTTGAGGCGCTCCTTGAGCTCGTCCTTGAGCTTCTTCTCCGCGCGCTGAGCCTCCTTCCGCGCGGTCTTGGCCTCCTCACGATCGCGCTCGAGCTTGCGCTTGAGCTTCTCGAGCTTGTCGTCGTCTCTCTTCTTCGACTTGCTGGCCATCGTCTCCTCCTGAGCGTCCTGTCCGGGGAGATGCAAAGTACGCGCGAAGGTCCCGGCTCCGCATCTGCCCCCGGCCGATCAGGTACCGACGATTCCGAGGAGCCACGCACAAACGAGCGCCCCGTAGATCCCCAAGATGTATCCGGCGACCGCCATGAGGAGGCCCACGGGAGCCATCGCCGGATGATAGACGCCCGCCACCACCGGGGCCGAAGCCGCGCCTCCGATGTTCGCCATGCTTCCTGTAGCGACGAAGAAGAGCGGTGCCCGCACGACACGGGCGGCGACCAGGAGTACGGCGACGTGGATCGCGATCCATACCGCACCGGCAGCCAAGTAGAGTGGTGCCTGCGCGACGGCACGGAGGTCCGCCTGCGCTCCGATCCCGGCGAGGAGCAGGTAGAGGGCTGTGTATCCCAGGTGCGACGCTCCGACCTTCTCGTATTCACGCAGCGGGGTGAACGAGAGCGCGAGTCCCCCCGTCACGACGATGAGGATGGCCCAGGTCGTCTTGCTGATGATCGTGGGGTCCCCGAGGGCGGGGAAGAGGTTGGTTTGCGCGAGTTGAAAGGCGCCGACCGAGGCGGCCATGCCCATGCCGATCATGACCGCGGCGTCGCGGAGCGTCGTCGGGTGCCGGTCGCGCTCGATCGCCGCGAGGCGTGTGTTCGTCGCTTCGATCGCCGACGTATCGGCTCCGGTCCGGCTATCGAAGCGGTGCTGCCATCCCGCGAACATCAGCAGCACCCCCATCCAGCCGTAGCCGACCACGGTATCGACCACGATGATCGGTCCGAATGCCGACTCCGGTGTGCCGACGCTCTCGGCGATGGCCACCATGTTGGCCGTTCCGCCAATCCAGCTTCCCGA
>JAOTVA010000264.1 GCA_029863645.1 Gemmatimonadota bacterium | reverse complement strand
GGAGGGCCGGACATGCGAAGAGCCAAGCTCAGAGCGATTCTATTCCTGGTGACGTTCTGGGTGCTCTCGGCCCTGTTCAGCACCACCTGGGGGGGTGCGATGAGAGGCTTCGAGGCTCCCGCGCCCGGGGTGCTCGCCCCGTACAGCTTCCGCCAGGAACTCGCGATCGTCTTCGTAGCGGCGATTCATGGGGCCATCGCCGTCGCGTGCTAGGTTCGGATCAACCCGAGCTCATCGACGCCTCGATTCTGTCGAGGCGTTCTTCGATCACCCGGAGCTGATGGAGGATCATGACGTGAGTCTTCTTGGCGTCGATCCCCACGGGACTATCATCGCTGGCGATTTCGTTCTCAATAGCCTGGTATTGCGCCTGCGGAATCTCCATGAGCCGCTCCCCCTCCTGAGTGGTTACTACAGGAGGCTGGACTGTGGGGGGTGGTTAGGCAAACGCGAGGTGCCGAAAGCGCACCCGTGCGAACTGCATTGGGCGTTGCGGGGGGACCGCGGACTCCAGAGACCGGAGCAGCCCGGAAGCGGCTGGCGTTTGACCCAACCGTCGTCGCTAGCAGGACGGTCTAGGCCGTCCCGTTACGGGTCTTCGACTCCACTTGAGCAGGCACCGTTCCGGGCGTACTACCGAAAAGCCCCGCGATGCTTCGCGCCGCGGGGACCCATCTTATCGGGACGCCCGGATTCTGCTGCATGCTTGCGAGCGCTCGCCTACGCGAGCTGACCCACGAACTTCTCACCGACGTCTCAACCGACGAGGCCTTCTAGTGCTTCCGCTAGGGGCCCGGTTTGGGTTGCAGAAGCGGGTATATCCGCTCCCCGTAGCGGTGCGTCAAGCTCATCACGTTCAGGTGGTCCCAGAGCCTCTGCAGAAGCGCGTTAAAGGCTGGATCCGCTCGGACCTGCTGCTCAGTGATCCTGAGAAGCGACTCGCTCCCAAACGCAACAAGCACGTAGACATCGCCAGTCGGTGGGAGCGCCCATGCCGGGTGCGGCTGATGGATGTCGACATCCCAGTACGCCCGTACCTCCTCGATGGCGAAGGAGTACTTCTTCCTCACGTAGTCAAGCAGGTCCCAGAGTGCCATTCTCGCGGCCGACCGTTGGTCGACATCCCGCAATCCAGCCCTCCATCCGACCGTTACCTGCGGTGGCGCTCCAGGCGGGGTGTCGCTGTATTCAAACTCAAGCTCCTCAAGTGGCGGGAAGCTAGGCACCGTCCCTGGGCCGCCCCTTGTCATTACGTCACTCATCTCTGTCTCCTCCATGCGAAGGTGAGACTGATCGCGTTGAAGCTTCGCCAGCGCGAGCCTGGAAGTCTGTCAGGCGCAGTCCCCAACCGACTGTCCACGGAGCTGAACGCGCGTCCATGACGCTTCTCGTGCCTCGGATTCGTTGTCAGGTGTGCGGTCGCGAGCCGCCGTTTCGCGTCACGCCGGAGATGGTCCGACTCGGCTCTTCGGCAAATCCATCCCCCCATCAGCGAGCCCGTTGGACCTGGCAGAGAAGGGTACGAGCGCGTTGCACACGGCTCCAACGATCCCCGGTCAGTTACCTGCTCTGCCGCACTGACTCCTTCCAGACCGCCTTTGACCGGCTGCCGAGCGGGGGACCTCCAGCGCAAGCGCGCGTGCGACCGCCGTCCCTCCCATACGGCCATCCCCGCGCCCGCTTCGGCGCTCTAACCTGGGGGCATGGCATCCTACATCTACCCGTGGCCACTGGACTGCCGCCCCCCGCCAGAACGCCCCCGCCGCCACGAGGACGACGAGGGCGCGAAACGACTCTGTTTGCGCACTATTCGCGCACACGAAGCACTGCTGATTCCGTAAAACCCAATCGGGACGCCCGGATTCGAACCGGGGACCCCCTGCTCCCAAAGCAGGTGCGCTACCGGACTGCGCCACGTCCCGAACTACTTTGATTGCTATTGTACTCGTCGGCCTGCGCTGGCCGGCTCAATAGCCGTCTCAGAATCTAACTCACAAGCGACTGCTCGAAGGACCCAGCGATGTGATCGACCCCTCCACTACACCTTCAACGAAAGCGCAGCCAGAGCTCCGTGATTCAAACGCGGGACGATACACGCGGCGGCCGCCCAGCCACGCCTCACGGCGCTCGAATGTGATCCCCGAAGAAGAGCGCGTTGAGCAGAAGACGGTTTGTCCCTCGCCAGTAGCCTCGGAAGTTCGGGTTGTCGATCAGAAGCACGACACTGCCCTGCCCGAGCTGATCGGCAACCACTGACGGCGATCCGGCCAAGCGCGCGGCGTTCTCGTCGGAGACATAGCCGCTCAAGTGAGGATCGGCCGTGAGGCGCGCGACCGTGATGTAGGGGTTCTCCGGCACCTCGAAGAGGAAGGAGTGATCCCGCCACACGGCGAGTGCGCGGCGGGTGTAGCCGAAGCCGAGCGGATGGGTC
>JAOTVA010000129.1 GCA_029863645.1 Gemmatimonadota bacterium | reverse complement strand
CCGGTTCAGGCCGTGTCGGTCTGGCAAGCGATCGAGCCTGTGACTGAAGGCCTCGGTGGTTCCGGCGGAGAGCTTCTTGGCGGACTGTGGGTACTGCTCGTGAGCGTGGCCGGGCTGCGCACCGGGGGATTGCCGAAGGCGCTTAGCTGGCTAGGAGTCGCAATCGGCACTGCGGGCGTTCTCTCGGTCGTGCCAGCCCTCAAGGACTTGGGGTACGGCTTTGGGTTGCTGCTGATCGTGTGGTTCGTGTGGCTGGGCATCGTCTTGCTGCGCACATCTTCGCTGCCGGGAGAACGGGCTTAGCCTCGGGTTTGAAGCTCGGTGTGGCGGTTTTCGATGGCAGCCATGACGTGAGGCCCACTGGTAAGAGGAGAAGTGGCAGCTACCTTCCCCGTCACCGAAGTACCCGCAGGGCTTATCTCGGGAAATGTGCATTGCCTACGCATCAGACGGTTCTTCTAGTCGGCGGCACTGGACGCACTGGCCACCGCGTCTTGGAGCAGCTTCTGAGTCGCGGCGCCAGCGTCCGCGTCATCGTGCGATCGCCCCATAAGCTGCGCGATAGCGCCGCGGAGAATCCCAATTTGGCAGTAGTCGAGGCCGACCTGCTTTCGCTCAGCGATGACGAGGTACGCTGCCACCTTCGCGGCTGCGACGCGGTAATCTCGTGCCTTGGTCACGTTGTCAGCTTCCGGGGCGTCTTTGGGCCGCCGCGCGACCTCGTCATGCAGGCCACGGCGAGGCTGTGCCGAGGGGTCGAGGCCCTGCAGCCCCCAGATCCCCTCAAGTTCGTCCTCATGAGCAGCGTCTCGGTCAATCACCCGGGAGGACTCGACACGCGTCGCGGGATGTTCGAGAAGATGATCGTGTGGATGCTTCGTGGTCTGGTCCCTCCGGCCCGAGACAGCCAGCAGGCTGCCGATTTTCTCTGGCGCAACATCGGAACAGCCAATCCGTTCGTGCAGTGGGTGGCGGTCCGTCCCGACACGCTCCTGGAGGGCGACGTTTCGGATTACGCGCTACATGAGGGGCTCGTAAGCAGTCTGTTTGCTCCAGCCAGCACCAACATGGCCAACGTGGCGCACTTCATATGCGAGTTGGTTGCGAACCCGAAGACGTGGGGCACCTGGAAGGGAAAGCTGCCGGTGATAGTCAACGCCACTAGTTCGAAGAGCTGACCGAGAGCACGTTGGAGGAGCCTTCCGACTAGAACCTCACTCTGAGCGCAAGGGCAGCACGATCGGGGCCTGCTTGTAGATCAAGGCCAACTCTGCGCTGTGTCAGTTGCCGGTTGTGGTCGCGGGCCTGCTTCGGCGCATCTATGACATTCCAGACGTAGAGACCGAGGCCCACGGCTGCGCTGATGATTAACCCCGCCTTGCGGCCATCGCTTAGCCGATCAATTGCATCGTCTTCGAACTTGTTGTCTGCCCAGTTCTGGACTTCTGTCGTGCTGAGCAATCCATCAGCATTCCCGCCGAAATTTACGTCGTCATAGTCGGCGAGAGTGAGTTGGGCGGGTTCGTAGAATGCATAGGCCGAGCCCAGTGCACCGACGATGGATGTGAAGAAGACAACGCCTCGTTTCTTGTGACCCGCGTAGAACTGTCCCAATCCGGGCAGTGTGGCGGACAGATACGTGGCGATGAGTGGGTCTTTGTAGAGTTCAGTCTCGCCTGCGGTCTGCAAGTCCGCCTGGCGCAACTGTCCGAAGCTTGCCGGTCCTTGTGCCTGTGCCTTCGCTGTCAATATGAGCGCAGCGACCAGTGCGACGGTTGTGAAGGCGCGCTTCATGGTGTCCCCCATTCTCGCAGGTTGGATGCTCCCGACATGTGACGGAGGCAGGACCGCAGGCGGTGCGGGTTCCTTATCCTTGCCCAAGGCGGGCGAGACCGAGTAGCCCTGCGGCTGTCCTTCGACAAGAGAAGTGTCGCCTGGTCAAGGGACGGGGTCAGTAGGCGGAATGCTATCGGCTTGTCAGGCGGGTCTCGCACGGGGCCGTAGTAAACCCGCTGAACAGGCGGAGCACCCAGTCAGTCGACGGTCTCCGCTAAGGGGCTACGAAGCCGGAGGGCTACGAGCGCGCCAACGTGCCCCCGGGTAGACCACTCTCGCTGCTTCATAAGCAGGCGGACGGCAGCCGCCCTTCCTCTGACACAGTTTTTGGCACAGTTTTCAGAGTCCTGCATTGCCTGTTGTGTCCATAAGTGATTGTAGTACAACAACTTACGGGGCGTGGCGCAGTCCGGTAGCGCACCTGCTTTGGGAGCCACTTTCTGGCGTCGGTGGGCGTCGGCCAGCGTCGGAAATCGGCGATTCTTGCGTCAGTTGCGTCAGTGAGCGTCGGTGGGTAACGACGCAGTTTTTGGCACAGTTTGAGCTCGCTGGACTGCTCCTCGCAGCAGTACCGAGTCTCGTTCCCAGCGTTGGCCACTCCGGTTTCGGACTCCCGAGCGTTCGCCCCCTCCGCCAGATGACTCGTGGCGAGGCCCTTTTGGCACCCTCCGGCGGTCGACTTCGACTGCATCGAGCGCGAGCTACTCGATTGGGAGGTGAACGGCGGCAGCTGACCAGATGCCGGTAATCCTAGGGCTAGTCGCTTCTCAACGGGAGCCTCGACGGCCGCCGGTTCCTCACGGATCGCGTCGATTGTCTGGCCCGTAAGCGCCCTACAACCACCTCCAGAGAACTCCTCACCTCCGCCCGGGCCTTTCCCTACAGACGCCACCTTGCGGCAGCGCGAATCTTCGAGAGCGTCAGGGTAGCGATCTTCCCGGCGCTGTCGATTGGGTGCACGTCACACATCTAACCTGACGATCGGTGACAGGATGAGAAGCCGCTACGCTGGGGCTCCAACTGACCCCTCTCGTGCTGACGGTGGAGTGGCGACCACGCGGACCAATTGGCTCAACCCTTTCCGGAGACTCCAGAAATGAGTATCGCGAGGTCGATGTTGGCCCTGGCCCTGCTGGTGGTCGTATCGGCGTGCGCAACGGCGAGTGTTTCCTACAGCACAGTCGCGGTGGGGACTCAGCCGGTATTCGCCGAGTCATCGAAGTTCAATGTCTTAGGACTGACGCCAACGCCGATGGAGCGCCTCAGTGCGCTCCGGGACGCGCTGAATGATCAGTGTGGGGACCGTGGCGTCACCGGGATCGTCGCTAAGACGTCGACCGTGTATGTGATCATCGGCTTCATCGAGAAGACCGAAGTAGCTGGCTACTGCGCCCAGCCATGAGCGAATGCGGAATGGCTGGGTGCAGCCGGCGGGTCTTGCACGCACAGGTCCCATTCAGGTCCGTCAGGTAGACCGATTCGGGTCGACATTGGATGCAGCGCACCCGTTAAGCCCCGAACCCGCCCGAGGCGCAACGAGAGGATTTCCGGCTCCGGCTGCCTGCAACGGAATGGAGGAAAGATCATTGGCCAAAGCGATCAATGAAGTGGGGTACTGGTCTGGCGTAGCCGCGTTCGCATCGACGCTCGCGTTCGTCGTAGTGCAGATAATGCAGGTCGCGGGCGTACTCACTTTTCCGCTCGACGAAATCCTGATCTATGGAACGTCTCTCTGCATCGTCGTTCCCTTCATTCTGGAGATCCTCGCACTCCACCATCTTACGCCACGCGACAGGCAATTCTGGACTCATGCGGCCGTCGTGTTCACGGTGATCTATGCCGTCTTCGTGACGGCCAACTATGTCGTCCAGCTCGCAACGGTTGTCCCAGCCAAGATGCGGGGGGCGTCCGAGGCCATCGCCCTTCTCGAGCAGACCCCGCACTCGATGTTCTGGGACTACGACGCGATAGGCTACATATCGATGGGGCTGGCGACGCTCGTGGCAGTTCCGGCCCTCGACAACATCGGCTTTGAGCGATGGGTCCGGTGGTCCCTGATCGCGAATGCCTTGGTGACGCCGCTCATCAGCGTCGTGTATTTCTATCCGACCTTTTCCAACACACTTCTGTTCCTCGGATTCCCTTGGGGAATCACGGCGCCTCTCTTCATGCTAATGCTCGCGATTGCGCTGCGGAAAAGGCGGACGCCGGTCGCGGCTGCGTGATGACATACCGACCGCGAGCGGCGGCTTGCCAATGAAGTGGCTGTTCTTCGCCCTGATCGTGATCCATGGACTCATCCACTTGATGGGGCCCGCCATCACAGGCAGCTTGCTCGACCACGGTTGCCAGGTTGCTGGCCGAAACTGCGCCAAGGACTGATGCGAAACCTCCACGGGGTGACCCACCGACGCGGTTCTCCAGCGGTGCTCAGCCTCTCATGGGGGCTGGTGGAGGAGCAGTCTTTGGCACAGTTTTGAGGATCACCGACTACAGAGCATGTTCATAACATGCTGCAGTGCAAAGACTTACGGGGCGTGGCGCAGTCCGGTAGCGCACCTGCTTTGGGAGCAGGGGGTCCCCGGTTCGAATCCGGGCGCCCCGACTAGGCGGCTCTACGGTCATCCGTAGGGCCGTTTGTTATTTCCGCGAATCGGGGCAGGCGGATGAGAACCGGAGGTTCGAGCCGAGGCACGAGGAAGGTTGTCGCGCAGCGCCTGTGTGTTAGCGCCGAGACCACCGAGCGCAGCGAGGTGAATCCGGGCGCCCCGACTGGTGGAAGGGAAGCCCCCGCTTGGGGTTATGACCTTGGGCGGAGTCTCCTCTATTTGAACGTGTGTCGATTCAATGTGTCACGCTCCCACGTCGAGCATCGAGTGCCGGCTGGCCGACGCTGCCGCCTGAACCGCATGTTCGCCCCATGACCTCCGAGCCTTCAGGTAGACTCTACCCCGCGGTCGGGGTCCTTTGGATTGCGTTCACCGCGTTGAGCGGCACGACGTTGAGTGCACAAGAATCGACGCTGCGACCCTTGTCCGCGCACCTGCAGGAACCGCAGAGCGACCCGTCCGGCTCGTTGCTCTATGCAGCCACTCGCTGTTCGGCCCTGTTCGCTTTGATCAGCGCCCAAAGAGAGAACCGTGGCGACGACGCTACGGCGGAGATGTACTCGGACTGGGTGATCGGTTTCGGAGCGACGGCGCTGAGGGCGGCGGTAGACTTGGGGCGGTCCAGCCAGGATGCGATCCAACAGAATGGCGAAGCGGTCGATGGGATGAAGCGAGTCCTCAGCGAACGCATGGACCGCAATATGGCCTTTAGCCGAAGCTACTACGCCGACGATCCTCTGCTTTCGGGTGATTTGCGAACGTGTCGGGATCTGGTTGACGAGCTTCGGCTGTAGCGAGGCCAACTTCGAGCCCCGCGTCACCGACGTGGAGCGCCAGCCCTTCCGCTCGATGGGCTTCGTCTCGGTCATCATCGTGAGCGTGTTGTTCGCGCTGGGGCTGCCGTTGGTGTTGGTGTAACATGTCACACTCAGGCCCCGCATTGAAGATCGGAGGTGGCCCGTGCAAGGACTCGGAACGCTATCCGCCGCCTGCCGTCAGGAAGAACCCGAAGGCACATTAGCGTTGCGTAGAAAGGCAGATTCGGCCCCTCCTATTGTGAGGAAGATTGCCGCCGTCTCTCACAGTTCGCTTCCGAGCGCGGTCCCGCCGGGCTGCTTTTCCGGCGAACGCTCGCGCAGGCGGTCTATCTTGATCTGACCGATTCCTCCCTGGACCTACCCGACAAGGAGCTCCTTCATGCTCGGATCTCGTCTCACCGCCCGCTGGCTTCTATTCGTCACGGCACTGCTGATTGGCTGCGGTGGCAGCTCTCCGACGGACGAAGACGACGAGACCGGTCACCCGCCTGCGGCGATGGTCGGGCTCTGGATCTTCCAGTCGGCGACCGAGAACGGCAACTCGATCCCGCTCGCCGACGCGCTGGCGTGGCTGCCCGCGACCGTCCAGGCTCGTCTGAACGTCGAGGCCAATGGCGGCTATCAATACGAGGAGGTCGACCAGGCCGGTGGGCAGGTATGGATCGAGTACGGCTTCGCTTTTGTGGACCAGGAGGGCGGCACGATCGAATTGAACGTTCAGGGCGACTCGGACGGTCCGGCCTCGGACGAGGTCCTCCTCAACTACACGCTCGGCGCCGGAGTGCTGTCGCTGGAGACGTTGGAGGGTGGCTCGACGGTCGTCTTTACGCTGACGAGTTAGCCGCGGGTCGTCGACACCTGCCGCTGAGCGTCAAAAAGTCAAAGCGTAGGGCCGTTAGTTGTTCCGTTGATCGGGGCGGCTGGATGAGAACCGAAGGTTCGAACCGAGGCGTAAGGGCAGTAGTCACGAAGCGCCCGGTGGGCATCGCTGAGACCGTCGAGCGAAGCGAGATGCATCCGGCCGCATGGGTATGCACCCCCGCTTGCGGTCCGAGCCCGAATCGCGCTCTCTTCGAGCCGACGTTGACCACCCGCTAACCCAGAACAAGCCCGAATACCGTGACGATACCCGCACACGAAGCCCTCGAGCGCCTACGCGAGGGCAACCGGCGCTTCGCCTCGGACGACCAGGACCCGAGCATGATCACGAGCCAGGCTCGTCGCCACGAGTTCACCGACAGCCAGGAGCCCTTCGCGATCGTCTTCGGCTGTTCGGACTCGCGCGTCCCCGTGGAGATCGTCTTCGACCAGGGGATCGGTGACCTGTTCGTGATCCGCGTGGCTGGGAACGTCGTCGCGCCCTCCTTGGTCGGCAGCGTGGAGTTTGCGGCGCACCAGTTCGGCACCAGGCTCGTGGTTGTGCTCGGTCACTCGAAATGCGGTGCAGTGTCTGCGACGCTCGAGGAGCTCGAGCGCCCCGAACGCAGCCGGTCGCCGAATCTCCGCTCGATCGTCGACCGCATCCGTCCGGCCGTGGAGGGCCTCAGGAACACGGAACTGCGGAACGACCCGGAGGCACTCCAGGCCCAAGCGGTGCGGGCGAACATCCGGGCGGCCGCTGGCCAGCTCAGGCACGGCTCCGCGCTACTCGAGGAGTTGATCGAGGGGCAGGGACTCCTGGTAGTGGGAGCGGAGTATTCGCTCGAGACCGGCCGGGTGGACTTTTTCGACGGAGTGCCGCCGCACAGGGGCTGAGCGCCCCGGGGCTTACCAGCGGTACGTATAGACGAACTTGGCCGCGCCCCGGCGGTCCTGCGTGAAGAGCCGGTCTCCGACCGGGTCGTCGATCCAGTTCTGGGTGTAGATGACGAAGAAGTCGTTGCCCGGAGTCACAGTCCAGCGGAACCTCGCCTGCCAACCGAGGCTGCGGCTCACCGAGTCGTACTGCACGTTGTTGACGACGAAGATCCAGGGATTGAGCTGGGTATCGATCGTCAGGCGGTGCAGGCGGGTCTGGAACCTGCCTTCGGGTAGGTCCACGCGGTTCCACTCGCTCGACAACCGCGCCACGGCACCCACGAACGGCCGGATGCCGAGGTTCACGCCGACCTCCTGCCGGTCCCCCGAGAAGAAACGGCCGAAGCGGACGTTGGTGCCAACGGAGACGACTCGCTGGCTCGCTGAGCTGGCGTTCACCCCGTAGCGCACGAAGGAATAGTCCATTCCGGCCGGGAGCAGCACGCCGCTCGAGATCATGAAGTCGTTCTCGAGCCGCTCGTAGGTCGGAGTGATGGTGAAGCCGATGTTGTCTGAAGACTGCGTTTGGATGCGCAGCGGTGTGAGATCGAAGATGCGCGTGACGACTTCGTTGCTCATGTTCGTTCGCAGATCCATCTGCGCTTCGAAAACCAGCCGCCGGATGAGGGGATGGTTCTGGGGGCGCGGCCCGAAGCCGACGTTGGAGCGGTACTGCCGGAAACCCCGTCGGGGCGTGAAGCCGATTGCGGGAGCGTGGTTCGGCTGCACCTCGGTGAAGCCGGCTCCACCGAACCAGAGGTCGTTCGGGTAATCGACGTTCACCCCGTAGGAGACGTTGTCGCCCGTTCCGCCAACTGGTGTGTTCCAGAGGAAGTAGCCCGCCATCTCGAGGTTGTCGGAGCCCCGGAACGCTGATGTGACCAAGCGGAAGTCGGCACCGGCCGTGTACAGGTCATCGACCCCGGATACATCTCGTGTGTGGCGACGGCTGAAGAACGATCCGACGTACGACTGCGTAAGAACCCTCTGCTTGACGCGGAGAACAGTGAAGTCCTCACCGATCGGGCCCAGGCCGGCATCGTCCCTCTGGTCCGCGGTGCGAACGTGCAAGAACCCGACGTCCTGCGAGCCGACCTGGCCGGTCAGCTTGGCGCCCACATCGATCGGCTGTGGCACGCCACCGCCCCCCAGGCCGATGCGACGGCTGAAGAACGGCTCCACCGCCTCGGCCGCGAAGTCGAAGAAGGGCGCTCCGTCCAAAAAGAAGTCGCGCTTTTCGGGAAAACGAAGGGGGAACCGGGTCAGGTTGACCAGCCGTTGGTCGACCTCGGTCTGCGCGAAGTCCGTGTTGACCGTGAGGTTCGCACGGAGGTTCGGGGTCACGTTGTAGAACAGGTCGACGCCGATGTCCTGCTCGGTCTCCCGGCCCACAGGAGGAGCGGCCCCGGGGGCCTCGGTCGACGAGATCGTAGCGTACGGCTTCACGTCGAGCCCGTGGCCCTGCGTCACGTCCGAGATCCCCACGAGGAGCCCTGCGTTCGACAGGCGGAAGAGCCCCTGGTTGCGCTCGTGGCCGGTCCACAGGTTCTCCTCGTTCTTTCGCCGGATGGTCCGCTGAAAGTTGATGCCCCACGCCGGAGCCGTCGGATCGAAGTTGAGTGTCCGGAAGGGGATTTCGAGCTCGATGGTCCACCCGTGGTCGTGCCTACGGACGTAGGCGTCCCAGATGCCGTCCCAGGCTCGCTGCTGCCCTCGACCCGCGACGAGAAGCGCGTCCGCCATCAAACCGGACGGGTTCATCTCGAAGAAGTAGCCGGTCTGTTGGTCCAGGAAGGTGTCCATGACCCACATGAAGCGGTCATCGGCGCCCAGGAACTCGTCGCGCTTCATCGTGTTGCCGCGCAGCCCGCTCGGGTCCGAGTCGTAGGCCATGACGCCCATGTACAGGCTCTCGCCCGAGAAGACGATGCGGACCTCCGTCCGCTCGGTCGGCGCGCCCCCGAAGTCGGGATCCTGCTGCACGAAGTCGGTGGCGGGCACGGCTCGATCCCAGACCGCCTCGTCGAGGATGCCGTCCAGCTCGATCGACTCGCCTTGCTGGAGTCGCTCGGCGGCCATGGTTCGCCGACCCTCGGGAAGCGTGCCCTGCTGGGCGCTCACGTCCACGATGTCGAGGAAACCGATCGCTGCGACGAATAGGGGCGTGAGCCGGGCCAGAGATCTCATGAGTGCGTGTCGGATGATGGGAGGGTCGGTGGGCGCTGGAGCGGCTCACGCCGCGATCGGGCGCTCCTGCCACACAGAAGTGTCGGGAGGGCAAGACTTTGTTGAGCGAGGTGCGGTATGTTTTTAACTCCCATTCGCTCAGGTCCCCTCGAGCCACCTCTGCAATGCCCGCTTTCGGTTCACCCCGCTCACGTCGCGTCCTCCTGGCCGTAGCCGTCCTGCTCGTCGCCGCGGTCGTCGTTTCGATCGCGCGCAGGCCGCAGCGGCTGGCCAGCGTGGCTCTCGAACGGCGTGACGTTGTGAGCACGCTGGCCGTGGTCGGTCGAGTGCGCGCGCCGTCTCGGGCCCAGCTGGGAGCATCGGTATCGGGGGCGGTCATGGATGTCCACGTTCGAGAGGGCCAACGCGTGGACGCGGGTGACGTTGTCATCACGCTCGACGACCGTGAGGCGAGGGCGCTCGTGCGCCAGGCGGAAGCATCACTCGCCGAGGTCCGAGC
>JAOTVA010000112.1 GCA_029863645.1 Gemmatimonadota bacterium | reverse complement strand
CTGGAGCCGTTCATCGACACGATCGTCATCTGCTCCATGACTGGGCTGGTCATCATCATGATGAATACCCATGTCGAGCGCTTTCCCACGGAGTTGACGCTAAGCACCGGCGATATCAGTTACACCGAGGTGACCACCGACGACCGTTACTCGGCGGCTTCGGCACCCGCCGAGGTCCGAATTCAAGCGGGCGCCCACGTCGAGACAGATGCGGGCGCACCTCTGCTTTCGTGGCACGAAGTGCCGGTCGAAAGGCTCTTCGTGGACCCTGCCCAAACGCGACTGTTCACGGGCGTCGTCTACCCGGCGCGCGGAGAAGCCGTGGCGGCCGACGGCACGACGTATCCGGCCCTCTACGGCGACGCGGTGGAGAGCGGAGCCCCGCTGACCATCAACGCCTTCCGCGAGGGGCTCGCCCCATTGGGTGACTGGGGTCACTACATCGTGATCCTCGGCGTGCTGCTCTTCGCGATCTCCACGGCGATCTCGTGGAGCTACTACGGGGATCGGTGCGCGAACTACCTGTTCGGCCACCGTGCCGTGCTGCCGTACAAGATCGTCTTCGTCGTCATGCACTTCGTGGGCGCCATGGTGACGCTCTCGGTGATCTGGGATCTCGCCGACGTGGCGCTCGCCATCGTGATCTGGCCGAACCTGATCGCGCTTCTGCTCCTCGCGCCTGTGGTGGTCAAGGAGACGCAGAGCTACTTCGAGCGGCGGCCGTGGGTGGAGAACGCCGAGAAGAGGCGACGCACGCGCGAGGCTCGCTAGGACTCCTCCCCGTCCAGGGTGCCGCCGGGCCGGACGGCCCCGCGGCCGAATCGTTCTTGAAGCTGATCGAAGACCTTCGACACGTTGCGGTCTCGCTCGGTTTCACCCGCGACCGGCTCCTCGAACAGGCCGAGCTGGCGTTCTCCCTCGTCGCCCACCAGGCCGGTGAGCCCCACGCCCAGGAGTCGCACTGGCACATCGCGATCGGCGCGCAGCTCCCGTAGTAGCTCCTTCGAGACTTCGTGGATCGCTGCATTCGATTCCACGGGCTCCGGCAACGTCCGGCTCCGCGTGCGCGTTCGGAAGTCGGCGTCGCGGATCTTCACCGTGATCGTGCGTGCGCGGTACGCTCTCTTGCGAAGCGAGCCAGCGACGGACGTCGTGATCTCCAGGAGGCGGCGACCCAGCTCGGTGCTCGTATTGAGGTCTTGAAAGAACGTACGCTCGGCCGAGATGGATCTGCGCCGTTCGGTTGGGTCGACAGCGCTCTCGTCGACCCCGCGTACGCGCCGATAGAGCCACGCCCCCCGGCGCGTGCCTAGCCACCTCTCGAGCCACTCCTGTTGGACCTCATAAGCGTCTCGGACCCTCGCCAGGCCACGTTTGCGGAGCTGCTCGACCAGGGCAGGGCCGATCCCGGGGAGCTCGGCGAGATCGAGCTCGTTCAGGAAGTCCTGTTCGGCTCCGACCTGTACGACGTGAACTCCGGCCGGCTTCGCCCGAGACGCCGCGAGCTTTGCGATGACGCGTCGCGTGCCTCCCCCGATCGATACCGAAATCTCGGTCGTCGCAAGCACGTCTTCGCGGATACGCCGCGCAGTTTCGGTGAGCGTCTCATTGGCGAAGAGGCGCTCTGTACCGCTGAGGTCCAAGTAGAACTCGTCAACGGAGGCGGCTTGGACAACGGGGGCGAGTCGCTCCAGTGCGGTACGCACGTGTCGACTCTTCTCAGCTACCGCGTTTCGGGACACGGGGGCGACCGTCGCTTCCGGGCAAAGCCGCAACGCCTGTGCAGTCGGCATGGCCGAGCGGACTCCGAAGGCTCGGGCCTCGTACGAAGCCGACGTCACCACACCGCGACCCGTGGGCGTTCCGCCGACAATGAGGAAGCGCGCCTTGCCGGCGCCCTCGGGGTCCTCCAGTCGTGCTACTTGAACGAAAAACGCGTCGCAGTCGACCAGCAAGATCCTGCGCGCGCTCTGCGGCGACGTCACTGCGTCGTTCGGATCCATTCCAGTTCGCTGTCCAACGACTGTGCCAGATCATCCAGCGGGGTGCCGGCGAACACGCCGCGGGCCCAGAGAAGATGCAAATAGGATTGGTTCAGGATCCGACGCCGCACGGTCATGTCTTCGACCGGGGGTGCTGAGGCGATCGTCCGATGAACCTCAGCGAGGTAGCCAGTATAAAGAGATCGGGCCGCGTCGGTTTCGCCCCTTTCGCTGAGTAGTCTTGCCTCTTCTGTGAACTCCAGGGCCCTAAGCGCAGAAAGGTCCTCATACAGTCTGGCGTCGGCACCACGCATGAAGAACGGCTGCTGGTTCGGGTCGAAGAGGACTCTCGTGGGGACGGCCCAGAACGAAACGGTCGACAGGGCGACCACCGCGGCCGAGCAGGTGAGCGCAGCGGTCCAGCGCTTCGCCGCGAGCCAGCCCGACAGCGCCGACAGCGTGACTCCAGCAGGAATCGTGGCGAGCATGGCGAGAGGCAGGCGGTAGCGACCGACCGCGAGTGCCAACAGCATGATCCCAACCAGTCCGCCTGCGGCCAACCCAAGAAGCAAGCCAGCGGTCCGGTCGCGGCCACGCCTAACCAGGAGCACCGTTCCGACCAAGCCCAGCCCGCAAATCATCCCGAACGTGGGCAGGAACGCCAGGAGAGGTGTGGCTCGCCGATTGAAGTAGAAGTTCACGTTGTTCGCGTACTCGTGGTCGCGGAAAACGGCGAGCAGCTTGCGCGCCTCATGCCAGGTCCACCAGCGGAGTCGACCGTCCTCTGGCCATGTGCGTATGGCGGCGAGAAGCGTGCGTGGGACCGAACCACCACCATCCTCCATCAGTTGGCGGTAGTCGGGGCCGCTGGGAAGCGTCATGAACGCGGGATCGGCCCCGCTGTGATTCCCTTGGATCATGGCCTCCGGCCCCCGGTTCGAAAAAGTCAGAGCGGGAGCTCCAACGATGACGTTCCTGGCCGCGAAAGGCGCGAAGGCGATCGCAACGCCGGCCGCCAGGGACGGCAGCCAGCGTCTCCACGCCGGGCGGGCCTTGGGATCGAGCAAGAGAACCAGTGGGCCCATGAGAAGCGCCAGGCCGACGGGTCGCATGAGGTACCCCGCTCCGAGCACCATTCCTGTACCGAATGCCAGCCCGGCCCGTCCCGTGTCCCGGACGCGCAGTAGCAGCCAGATCGATACGACCGTGAGGGATGCAGTCAGCGAGGCCCGCACGAGTATGGTGTCGAAGACAATGGAGGGGGCGTAGACCGCGGCTAGGGCGGCTGCGAGCAGGCCGGCTCTCTCGTCGGCGACCCTACTCCCTAAGCGGTAGATCAGGTAGACCGCCAAGGTGCTGGCGGCGATCTGAAGAGCGAGCAGCAGGAGCTTGCCGCCCGTGACCCAATAGCTGAAGGCCAGCAGATAAGCGTAGAGCGGCGTCTGATGAAAGATTTCCCGGCCTCCCCACCAGCGCTCGAACGTTTCCAGAGGGGCGACATCGATCATCCAGGCTGGGTACGGATGGTACGTGTCCGCGCTGAGGAGGTCGCCGTCCGCGATCCTGGCCGCCCAAACCGCAAAGGCGCGCATATCCGAGTCGGCGATGACTGATTCGGGCTCGCTGATCCCGGAGTTGAGGTGATCCACCAAATGGACGGTGCGCAGCACGGCCGTGAGGACCAAGATCCCGAGCAGGACCCGCTTACCAGGTGCCAATGAACCCCTCGCGCATAGGTGGTGGGGCGCGCGAGCGCCCGGGGGAGGCGGCCGGTTTGCTGACCGGAAGCTGCCCCGGTAAGATCGGTATCCCACGCCGCCCGAACCCAAGATAGCGGACGCACGCTCGGGCCGGGACCGCGGTCGCTCGACCACTTTTAACCTGTTCAGCTGAACCAGGAGCAGAAGTACATGGCTTACCCCTTCGAACTTCCCGCGCTCGGATACGCATACGACGGCCTAGAGCCGCATATCGACGCGCGCACCATGGAGATTCACCACGGCAAGCACCATCAGGGCTATACGAACAACCTGAACAAGGCCCTCGAGAGCCACTCGGCCCTGCACTCCAAGTCAGCAGAGGAGCTACTGGCGGACCTCGATGCGCTGCCCGAGGGGATCCGCACGGCGGTTCGCAACAACGGGGGCGGTTACGTCAATCACGCGCTTTTCTGGGACATCATGACGCCGGGTGGTGCCGGTGAACCGTCCGGCGCCCTCGCCGACGGGATTGCCGGAGCCTTTGGCTCCGTCGACGACCTCAAGACGAAACTCTCCGGCGCGGCCGGTAGCCAGTTCGGTTCCGGATGGGGCTGGCTGTGCGTGGACGGGAAGGGAGCCCTTTCATGCTTTTCGACTGCGAATCAGGATAGCCCCATCATGAAGGGTCTGACCCCGATACTCGGCGTCGACGTCTGGGAGCACGCGTACTATCTGAACTACCAGAACCGACGGCCTGACTACTTGGCCGCATGGTGGAACGTGGTCAACTGGGACGCGGTCGCAGCCCGGTACGACGCGGCCTAATCGCGCTGGTTGGCGTCCGGGGTTCCAGAGGGACCTCGGACGTCGGTTTCGGGTTACGGAACGTGCGGGTGGAGACGTGCTTGCGCACGTGGTTCTTGTGCGGCATGAAACATCTGTTTACTTATGTGCCGCAGGCCTTTAGGCGCTTTGGCGCCGGGCCCTTGGAGGGATCCACGAGCGACCCTTGATGCCCTGATGCTCCCAGCCCCAACGTCTCACAGACCCAGACGACGCATCTGTTGCGTCCTAGCTGCGATGGTGGCCCTGGCCGCCCTTCCCGCGGGGATGCGCGCGCAGAGCCTGCAGGGATCTTCCGCATCGCTCGACGCTCAGAATCGGATCGCTCGCCAGCACGACTTCACGTTCATCGATACGCCACAGCGGGTCGACCACTTCGCCTCACAAGGGTGGCTCGTCCAGATCCGCCCGACGTCTGCGGTGCGCCTCGACAATGAGGTGTCTTACCCGTACGCGCGGCCGGAGGTAGAGCTCTTCGTCCGTCGCCTCGGAGGCCAGTACCGCGCCGCATGCGGAGAACAGCTCGTCGTCACGAGCCTGACCCGGCCCACGTCACGGCAACCGAGGAACGCGTCCGACCGGTCTGTGCACCCCACCGGAATGGCCGTGGATTTGAGGTACAGCAACAACCGCAATTGCCGGGTTTGGTTGGAGCGCGTGCTCTCTGATCTAGAGCGGCAGGGCGTGTTGGAGGCGACCCGCGAGCGTCGACCGGTGCACTACCACGTGGCGATCTTCCCCCGACAATATGCGGCGTATGTCGCGGCGTTGCAGACCCGCCCGACGCCGACCCCTGCGGCCGACGAACGTCTCGTGTATACCGTCCAGAGGGGGGACTCTCTGTGGGAGATCGCGCGCTCACACGGGACCAGCGTGGACGACCTGAAGGCCGTCAACGGCATTCGCGGGAACCGGATCTTCGCCGGTCAGCGAATCGACGTCCCTCTCGATCGCTGACGAGACGCATAGCCGAAGGGCGGCTTCGGTACATCCGGCCCAGCGCTCACCGAGGCCCTCCCCACAGCGACTCCATGCCCTCGGCGTACTGCATCAGACGCGGCGCTCCGGCGCCCTCGACTCCCGGCGTGTAGAGGTAGCCCGTCGGGGACCCTAGGGCGGTGAGGACGGTGGCGTTGGCCTCGGGGCCCAGGTCACGCGTTACGACGAGCGTTCGACCAGGTAGGGGAGGCGCCCGCCACAGGAAGGGCTCGAGGTCGACGACGCCTTGGCTGTCGGCGCGGGCCTCACGGAGGCATCGGTCGTCTCGGGGGGCCCCCGGCTCGGTCCACACGTCGTTGCCTGGGGAGATGCGTGTACGTACCAGGTGCGACGGACTCCCCGGGAGCGCCGCGAGGTCCAGCGTGGGAGGTGACGCACTCCGGGCGGACGGGTCGGCCGCGCGCCACCTGGCGTAGCGGTCCACAGCACAGATGTCGTTGCGACGGAGGGCGGTTTCGACGGAGTCGCGACGCATGCCGGTCGCGGTTAGACGCGCCACCACTCGGGACGACCAGCTTCCGTGAATGAACACGAGCGCCGGCTCCTCCCCGGGGGGGTCGGGGAGCGCAACGTACGCGAGACTCTCGCTCGAACGTGCAGCGGACATCAGGACACCCGGAAGCAACGCAAGCGCACCGATCCCAGCAGCCGCGATCGCCCACCCGGCCATGCGCCGCATCCGGAGGGGAGACACGCCCTCTCTCATGACGTAGGCGGCCGACGCGACGCCAAGGGCGACCCACGCGGGCGTGGCTTCGTAGAGCATGCGTGGTCCCCAATGGATGCCGTGATGCCAGTACAGCGCATTCGCCACCACGGCCGTGATCACCCAGGCCAAGAGTGGCGTCGTCCCAGCACCTCGCATGCCAAGGAGAAGGGCCACGCCGATCACGGCGACGACCGACAGCGGCGCCTCCAACAGGTGGGCCCCGAGCAGCGCAAGGTCGACGCCCGTGTACGCGACGGCCTCGGTCAGGCCGTAGGCGTTGCCCCACGGATCGATGTGCAGCCCAAGCGAGTGAGGCGGGCCATACGCGGCGGAGTAGCCCAAGCGCAGCGGGCCTCCGAACAGGCGGGAATTCCACGCGAACAGGAGGGCGGCAAACGGGAGGCCACCTGCGACTACACTGCCGACGCGCCTGACCCACTGGTCCCTTTGGTCCCACCACAGTGCGGCCAAGAGCGTGGCCGAGGAGACCAAGCCGATCCAGGGGCGGGCGGTGACCGAGGCGCCCATCGAAGCGCCCGCGGCAACCGCCCATCCGATGCTACCGGACCGCGCGCGAAGGCCCGCCCAGAGCACGAGGGCTAGGCAGGCTGCCGCGGTAGTGTGGCTCAGGTAGGTCGCTCCCAACAGCACCCAGAACGGTGACACCGCCAGAACGATTGCGGCGCCCCGTCCGACACGTCTCCCGAGCAGCTCCTCGAACGACAAGGCCGCCGCCCACGTGGCGACGGCGACAGCGAGCGGCCCGACCAGCCAGGCAGCACCAGCGCGCAGGCCCACGGCGAGGAGCAGCGTATGGAGCGGTGGGTAGATCGATACCCATCCTTGGGGGACCACCAGGCCGTTCTGGATCGACCACGCAGCCTCGTTCCCAGGTACTGGCATCGCCAGAAGCCCGCCGGCGAGAGCTTGGGCGTTCAAGAGCTGTGCCATCTCGTCCACCGACGTGGGGAAGACGCGATAAAGAAACCAGGCGATGGCCAGGGACAGGCCGCCCGCGAGAGTGCCCACGGAGATAGCGAAGACTCCGCGGCGCGGTCGGGAAAGCCGGTCCGCTGCTCGGGCGACGAGGCGGCCGACGCCGACTTCGGGCAGGGCCAAGGTGAGAACCACCGCGGTGCCGAGGACGATGAGCGCTCCGTAGAAGCTGAACCCCCAGGCGGCCTCGGCCGAAGCGCGACTGGCTTCCCCCGCTGGGCCGGCGCGGGCCGGACCGAGCAGTCGGTGGAGCGGTGCGAACGCAACGAAGACGAGGGCGACCCCGACCGCCCGTAGCGCCGTCACCGTCACCGACGCGTCCCTCTGGGGAGGTGGACGGTGGCCGCATTGCTGCGTGCCACTCGGATCAAGGGTTGATCGGGCATCGCCCGAATGTGGCGCCCTCTGGAATGACGGGCCACCTCGGTGGGGTTCGCATTCTGCCAGGACGAGAACCTTGCATATTGCGAGGCCAGAGCGGTAAGGTGGCGAGACCGTTGGCCCCTTCTGGGGAGACTGTGGCTGAATTGATCGTCCCGGCGCCGGCTGAGCCAGCGCAGGAGCCCCGCCCGCTCGTCCGCAACCTCTTGAGATGGCTGTACATCGGCCGCCTCACGATGGTGACGGGGATTTTCGCGGGGGCGCTCTTCAGCTGGTTCGACGCGCTTCCGCAGGACACGCTGCTCGTCGTCGTCATGTTCTTCGTCGCGCTGATTGTCACCGCAGCATCGTTCGCGTACACACACGGCCTTGGTCGTGAGCCCGGTGAAGGCTTTCTCTACGGCCAGGTGATCCTGGACGTGCTTGTCGTGACCAGCATCGTCCACGTGACAGGCGGACCGCTGAGCGGGTTCTCGTCCGTGTACATCCTGGTCATCTGTGAGGGCGCGTTGCTCCTGCCGCTCCCCGGGGGGGTGCTCATCGGAGCGCTGGTGAGCATCGTGTATTTCGCGGACGTAGCTTGGAGCCGCCCGCAGGACGCCTACTCCGACACGTTGTCCCTCGCCCTGAACATCGGGTTGTTCTCGGTTGTGGCGATTGTCACCGGGCTGGTGGGCGATCGACTCCGTCGAGCCGGTCAGCTCGCCGCGTCGGAACTCCATCAGCTCCGATTGGACACCGGCGACATCTTGGCGAACCTCTCGACGGGCGTTCTGACAGTGACAGGGGAAGGCCAGCTGGCCTATGCGAATCCCGCGGCGGAGGCGCTCCTCGGCGTGGACCTCCGAGGCCGGGTGGGCGATCCCATGCTGGAAGAACTCGATGTGATCGCGCCGGGCATGGGCAACATTCTGCGGGGCGCGATGCGTGGCGGTCGTCCGGTGACCCGCGCGAGGGCGCGTGCCGCCGCCCGGCGCGGTCAGGTACGCCTCGGGGTCAGCACCGCCATCCTGGAGCGCGGCCCACACGAGTCGCCGTCCGTCACGGCACTGTTTCAGGACATCACGGACCTCGAACGGCTGGAGGAGCTCAATGTTCGTGCCGAGCGACTCGAGGCAGTGGCGGAGCTCTCCGCATCCCTCGCCCACGAGATCAAAAACCCCCTCGCGTCAATCCGGAGCGCAGTCGAGCAACTGAGCAAGAACCGAGTGTCGGGTGACGATCGGTCGGTGCTCGAGCGCCTGGTGCTGACCGAGTCGGACCGCTTGAGCCGATTGCTTTCGGAGTTTCTGGACTATTCCGGCCTGAAGATCGGCGCACGCGAAGAGATCGATCTCCACACCATTGTGCGCGGATGCCTCGTCGTGGTGAAGCAACACCCCGACACGCGCGACGTGAGCATCACCGCAGAGTTGGACGACGGACCCCTCCCGATTGTCGGGGATGCCGATCTTATCCACCGGGCGCTTTTCAACCTCGTTCTCAATGGCGCTCAGTCGGCCGGACCGGGCGGCCGTGTGGTTGTCGCCCTCGCCGATCAACGCGCCTATCCGCGCCCGAGAGGAACCGACATCCAGCACCCCATTCGTATGACGGTCTCAGACAGCGGCGAGGGAATCAAGTTGGAAACACAGACACGGATCTTCGACCCTTTCTTCACGACCAAGCCTCGTGGGAGCGGGTTGGGCCTCGCGGTCGTGCATCGGGCGGTCGAGGCGCATGCCGGTGCAACCTTCGTAGAGGACGGTCCGGAGGGTGGAGCACAGTTCGTCATCTTCTTGCCTGGCGTGCCTGTGGGTGAGCCGGCACGAGTCGGGGCAGCGACGTGAAGATCCTGCTGGTCGACGACGAAACCGCCATCCTGGAAACGCTCGAGATTCTTTTTCGTGGCGAGGGCTACGAGGTGTCCGTGGCGGACTCAGGGCCGAAGGCGCTCGCCGCGCTAGAGGACGAGAGGCCCGACATCGTACTCACGGACATCCGCATGCCGGGCGCAGGAGGCTTGGACGTCCTCTCACAGGCTCGGGCGGTCGATCCTGAGATGCCGGTGATTCTCATGACCGCGCAGGCCTCCCTCCAGTCCGCGGTCAGAGCCGTGAACGAGGGCGCGTACTACTACCTGCAGAAGCCGTTCGCCAACGACGAACTCCTCGCCATCTGTCGCCGCGCGGCCGAGGCGCGAGCGCTCAAGGTTGAGAACAAGCGCCTGAAGAAGGAGATCCACAAGCGGACGAACATCGGCTCCACACGTCCCATCGGCGTAGCGGCGCGTTTCGTCGAGGTGCTCGAGTTGGCAGAGACCATCGCCGCAACGGACTCTACCGTCCTTATCTCGGGCGAGAGCGGTACAGGCAAGGAGGTGGTTGCCCGCTATCTCCACCAACTCTCGGATCGGTCCGAAGCCGCATTCTTTTCAATCAACTGTGGCGCGCTCCCCGAGGGTCTTCTCGAAAGCGAGCTCTTCGGCCACGTGAAGGGTTCGTTCACAGGGGCCGTGAAGGACAAGGACGGACTCCTCGTCGCAGCGGCTGGGGGCACCTTCTTCCTGGATGAGATCGGTGAGATGAGTCCGTCGACCCAGGTGAAGCTCCTGCGGGCGATTCAGGAGCGGGAAGTCATTCCCGTAGGTGCTACCAAGGCCGTGCCGGTCGAGGTTCGCATCGTCGCTGCGACCAACAGAGACTTGGAAGAAGAAATCACCCGAGGGGCTTTTCGCAGCGACCTCTACTATCGCTTGAACGTCATCCAGCTCCACTTGCCGCCTCTGCGCGAGCGCCGAGAGGACGTGCCACTCCTTTGCAGCTACTTCCTGGATCGCCTCGCCGCCAAGGACGGCGGTCGTCGGGTGTCGCTCTCGGAAGATGCGCTCGAGGTGCTTACGCGCTACGACTGGCCCGGCAACGTGCGGGAACTCGAGAACGCCCTCGAGCGCGCCGCGGTCCTCTCTCCGGGAGACGTGATTGCGTCTGGTGCCCTCCCGGACCGGGTCCGTGAGACGGCCCGACCCAGAATCGTAGCCGAGGCGTCACCTCCGAATCCGACCATGGAGGTCGTCGAACGCGCGTACATCCAGTGGGTGCTCGAGGCTGAAGGGGGCAACAAGACCCGCGCAGCCGAGGTGTTGGGCATCGACCCATCGACGCTCTACCGAAAACTGAACCGATACGGAATCGACGAGTGAGCAGCGAGCTTCGCCACTCGATCGTGCCCCAGACCGGGCTCTCGGATCGCCGCTGGGCCGGTGACGACCTCCCCTGGGAC
>JAOTVA010000263.1 GCA_029863645.1 Gemmatimonadota bacterium | reverse complement strand
CCAGCCCCGAGTATCGCGTTACGATCGACAGCGTAACCCGATCCGACCTTAGGCCAGGCCAGTCGACACCGAACGTCAGGTCGGGCGGGGTTGGCCACACGGTCCGAAGTGTGTCCGAGCCACTGATGACGAAGTGCTTGTTGAGTTCAGCGATGAGCAGCTCCCGGACGCTCAGCCAATCGGACAACTCCTGGACGAACTGCTCTTGGGTCCGTTCGAAATACGCCACCACCTCGGAGCGTACTTCGACGTTCTGGATCAGATCGAGCCGACCGGTTTCTCGTAGCGCGATGTAGGATGGGCGGATCCGTTGGTATCGAGGAAGGAGCAACACGAGGCCTACTACGGTCACGGCTGAGTCCGGAGCCACGCGTTCTTGTTGATTGCGGATTAGCCACGGCGCCAGTTCCGATCTGGGTAGTAGCCCCGACCGCGTAGCCGCGAGCTCGGCCGAGTCGCTACGCAGATCTTCTCTCACCAGCTCCAGGGCATCCAGGCCAGCTGTCCGCTGGATCCGCAGATCGCGCCAATCATCAGCGAGGAGACCAAGGAAGACGCCAGCACCAATCGCCAGGAGTTCCGCTCCCAGCTTCACCATTCGTCGTGATTTCGTCCGTTCGATCGGCCTGTCTCCCGTGCGCTCTAACGACTCTGTTGTTCTGCTGCGGGCGCAAAACGAATCAGGTCCGGCGCAGCGTTAGCGTAGCCGGACTCCCTAGAAAACGCGATCCGACTGCAGCAACAACTTGTTAGACGGCGGGCCGGCACGGTGAACAAACATGGGTAACAGAAAACTGAAGGGACATAGGTAACAGTCTCCGAACTAGGCTGAGCCTCCGCAAAGGAGGCGAGATGCCGTGGCTGGAGACCGATCCTGTGAGAGAACGAAGGAAGCTGATCGTGGAGTGGCTGAGTGGTGACTTCACCGTGACCGAACTCAGCGAGCGTCACGGCGTGAGTCGCCGGACTGCGTACAAGTGGATCGATCGGTATGAGATCGAGGGCCCCGATGGACTTCGCGATCGGTCCCGACGCCCCACCCACTGCCCGTGGGCTACTGACCCTGAGGTGCTCGACGAAGCGTGCCGCATCCGCATGAGCCGGCGCACACCGGTCGGGGCCAAGAAGGTTCGCGTCCGCTTGCTTCGAGCCTATCCCGCGGAGCTCGTCCCGTCCGAACGAACGCTCCACAAGCACTTCACCGCCCGTGACCTGGTGAAGCCAGCACGTCGGAGACGACGGCGTGTCCACCCAGGCCGGCCGACCGCACCGTTCGATGAACCCAACGCGATCTGGTCCGCGGACTTCAAGGGCCAGTTCAAGACTCGCGATGGCATCTACTGCTATCCGCTCACCATCCAGGACGGCTTCAGTCGATATCTGCTCGCCTGCCAGGGCCTCGTGGGCACCCGATTCCTCGACACCAAGCGGGTCTTCAGCCGTCTCTTCCATGAGTTCGGCCTGCCCCGACGGATCCGCTCAGACAACGGCGTGCCCTTCGCTTCCCTCGCCCTCGGTCGGCTCTCGCGGCTCTCCATCTGGTGGATCGAGCTCGGCATCCTGCCCGACCTCATCGAGCCCGCGTCACCTCAGCAGAACGGCCGACACGAACGCATGCATCGAACTCTCAAGAACGAGACCGCCATCCCGCCGGCCGGTAACCGAGCCGCTCAGCAGCGTCGCTTCAACGAGTTCCGGACCTACTTCAACGACGTCCGGCCTCACGAGGCGATCGCACAGAAGACGCCATCCGCGCTCTACCAACCTTCACCACGGTCCATGCCCTCCACGCTCGCCCCGCCCGACTACCCCGCTCACTTCGAGGTCCGAAAGGTCAGCACAAACGGTGGCATCCGTTGGCACGCCGCCTGGATCAACGTCAGCCAGCTCCTCGGAGGCAAGTTCGTTGGCCTCGAAGATGTCGGCTACGGAGTCTGGTCCGTCTACTTCCACCAACTCCACCTCGGATGGCTTCACATCGACAAACTCGCCATCGTCGACCACGATGGCTCTACTTCCCGTAGCCCGAGACTGTAAACCATGTCCCTTCAGTCTCTGTTACCCATCTCGGTTCTCACTCAGGGAATCAGGTCCTTCATTCGAACCCGAAAGCCGGGGCCATCCCGAGGCCGCCGCGAACCTACGGAGCGGACCAGCTGCCCCAGCGACGAGGTCAGCGGGTCGAGGCCCCGGCGCGCCGACGACGCCTGTGCCTTCCACCTGGATCGTGCCCGGAACCGAGAGCCAACTCAGCCAGGTAGCTGCGGACCGACCGTCCCCTTCAGTTGGCTCTCGTTTTCGGTCCCGATCCAGCACACCAAGTGAACCTGGGATTCTTTTCGGGACCCGCCAATACCTAACAGGGACAAGGTCTTTCGCCGGGACTCGGCCATAGCCCGGACGGGCTTTGTGCTCCCTAACGGCTAGCGGTTCTGCTGCGCGGCAATACT
>JAOTVA010000111.1 GCA_029863645.1 Gemmatimonadota bacterium | reverse complement strand
GCGCAGTAGAATTCCAATACGTTAGGCAGATCTCTACAGGGACAAAGGAAGCGTGGCTAAGTCCGGCATGAGCTTCGAGGTCGATCACGTCTTTGTGACGGCATCGAAGGGTGCGCCGGAAGCGGCGGAGTTGGTGAGCGCGGGATTCGCCGAAGGACCCGCGAACGAGCACCCGGGCCAGGGCACAGCCTGCCGACGCTTCTTCTTCGAGAACGCCTACCTCGAGTTGATTTGGCTGGAGAGTGCTACCGAGGCGTCGTCCCAAGTCGTCGCGCGCACCGGTCTCAGGGAGAGGGCTGCGGCAGAGTCCGGTGTGAGCCACGTGGGTATCTGCTTCCGCGCGCGCGACCCGTCCCAGCGACCTCCCGTGGAGACGTGGCCCTATTCTCCGCCCTGTTTGCCCGAGGGTATGGCAATTCCAATCGGCGCGAACTCATCGGAGCTGAATGAGCCGCTCCTTTTCTTCTTGCCGCTGGGCGTGGAGGCGCGGAAGCCAGAAGGGTGCCATCCCAATGGGACGCGACGGATCAGCCGCGTACAGCTCACGCTTCCGCATCGGCTCGATGTCTCGCCTGAACTCGCGTGGCTCACGGACTCCGAGATCGTGGAGGTCGAACTGGCGGAGACGGAATCGGTCTCGCTGGTGCTCGACGAAGGCACGGCTGGAGACTCGGTGGCACTGGACTTGGCCGCTCCCCTGAGGCTGATCTGGTAGACGCCGAGATCTGCCTAACATGGAATTGCTGCTGTCCGCGTCGGCTGCTAGGAGTAGTCTGGTGACGCCCTTGGTTTGCGAAGCGTGCGGGTGCGGCAGCAGAATTCCGGGACGTTAGAAAGCCTTGCTACTACGGGTGGGGGATGACCACCAAACTTTCAGTTCGTACCGTGGCGGAGGTGGTGGGCGTAGTCTCGGTTGTAGTGTCCGTGATCTTCCTCGCGATGCAGGTACAGCAGGCGAACCAACAGGCGCGAGTGTCCTTTGCCCACGACCTCCAAGCGTCGTACAACGGTTGGCACGAGCTGTTAGTAAGCGTTCCAGGCGCTGCTGACCTTTTGATGTCGCCGCAACCTGACAGCGCTCTCACACCCGGAGAGGTGCGGCAGCGTCGTTCCTTGGTTGTGTACCTCTTCAACGTGTGGATGACGGTGCACACGGCATGGGAGAACGGCTTGGTCTCGGATCTAGAGTACGAAGGCTACACCAATGACGTCCGTTCCATGACGGACAATCCGGTGGCGGTGGGCATCATGCGGGATCTGCTCGACCACCGTTACCCAGAAGCTCGTAGCTTCCCGATCTTCGCCCCGGCCCAAGAGGCTCGTTGAGCTGCAATCCGGGCGAACAGCGTACCCCGGGTACTTCTCAGGGAGGCTTTCTAACAAGGAATTGCTGCTGTCCGCGGAGGCGTCGAGGCCACGTCTGGTAGCGCCTGTGGTTTGCGAAGCGTGCGGGTGCGGCAGCAGAATTCCGAGACGTTAGGTCGCGCCTATCGGGCCGGGATGAATAGGGGGCAGGGGAGAGAGTTTTCCCATCCCCTCCGCAGGCTGAAGCGCCGACGGGGAATGGCGTGGAGGGTCGGTGGCGCCCCGTCGCGGAGCCCGCAGAATCCGACGCGGGCCTCATCAGGGCTGAGGGTCCGGCGTCCGCTGAGTGTGCGCGTCGCGTCGTCCGGCGCCACCGGGTCAAGCGGAAGGGGCCGCCGTCGAAACGAACGCGCGAAGGCGTGGTAAGCGGCCTCGCCGAGTTTGTCGTTCAACAATGAGCGCGGCCTAACAGGTGTTTGCTACTGTCACGGAAGGGCCGCCTGGGTCCACGGCGCTCGCCTTGCGGCTCGCACCGTGGGTCGGCAAGCTGGCCGTGCAGTAGAAACACGAGACGTTAGGTAGAACCCCACGAGCTGGTTGATGACTGAACCGACCGAAGTTAGAGGCGCTTCTCGTAGAAGCCGACTAGCCCGATCTGCCATTGAGGTGTTCGTTGTCGCACTCGGTATTCTCCTCGCTTTCGTCGTCGACGCCGCGTGGGCCGAGCTACAGGAGACCGAGCAAGAGCGCCTGACCCTCGAGGCCTTGAGGGAAGAGTTCACAGCAAACGTCACTTCGCTACGCGGAACCGCGGCGCTACACGACGCTGTGGTCCAAGCCAGTGATCAGCTCCTCGCCCATACTGGCCCGGCGGCCTCAGACACGACCGGGGTATCACGCCTGATCGGAGAGGTCTGGGTACCGACGCACAGCGAAGTCGCTTCGGGCGCGATCCAGTCATTGCTGTCTACAAATGATTTGGCGCGCATTCGAGACGCGGAACTCCGACGTGCACTAGCCGCTTGGCCGGAGATGGTGGCGGCACTGGTTCGGATAGAGGACGCGTTGCACATGATTCAACGGGATCGCCTTATGGCGTCGATGCAGCGAACGGTGCCCTTGATAGAAATTGAGCTCGTCAACGGCTTCGCGCGGTATCCTGAACTGCGAGAGGCGTTCACCGCGGCGGTCGAGCCGAGTCGGTTCGGTAACGATCTGATCCCGTTGATTCGGGATCTTCAGTTCGAAAACGCAGTCCTGCACCGTATGACGGTGTCCATGATAGCTAGCGCAAGGACGATCGACCTCGCCGAGGAAGGTGAACGGATCTTGGGCTTGGTTGAGCGTGGATTGCGGTAGAGCCGGGTTCTACCTAACAAGCGATTGCTACTGACGCCGAAGAAGGAGTAGGAACGCGCTATACGCTTGCGGGGGTGCGGGCGGCGCAGCAGAATCGCGAGACGTTAAGTAGCCTTCCTACGCGTGGTCGGTGGAGGCCTCGAAATGAGTTACGACACGTCGAGAGCCGGACGCTTCAAGCTAGGTGACACGATCGCGACTCTTGGCGTGATCGGTTCGCTGATTTTTGTCGGTCTGGAGATCCGGCAGAACACCGCCGCGACGGAAGCTGCCACCCTTCAGGCGATATCCGATACGCACACGAACCTCCTGCTGGAGGGTGACCAGGAGTTCAACTCGATCTATGGTCGTGTGCTGTTCCTTCGAGCTGAACTATCTGAACTCAGTCCCGATGAGAACGCGCGCATCAACCGCTTCTACATCGCTTTCTTGTCCCACTTGGAGAACACCTTTCTCCAGGCGCGGGCCGGGATCGTGTCAGAAGAAGTCTTTGACTCCTACGGTTGGCGGAATCGGCTTTGGGCCACTCCTCATTTCCTTGCGCAGCGGGATCCTATCCTGCGAGTGGCAGCGTCACCCGAGTTCGCGGAGTTCTTCAAGGAACGCACGGCGGATCTGACTCCGCCGTAATCGGCCATACGAGGGCAGGCTACTTAACAAGGACTTGCTACAGACGCGGGTTGCCTTGGTGGATACGCTTCGCTTGTCACCCGACGGGCCGCGCAGTAGAAGTCCAAATCGTTAGGTAGAACCCGGTAGGCGTGCCGATGACAGAGTCAGCAACTACCAGTGTTGGAAGGGGTCGCCTGGTCCGATGGCTGGCGGAGATCTTCGTCATCGCGCTCGGTATTCTCTTGGCGTTCTCGGTTGATGCGACCTGGGATCGACTGCAGGAGTCTGAGCAGGAGCGGCTCACGCTGGAGGCTCTTGTAGAGGAGTTCCAGGCCAACGCAACGTCGCTACGGGCAACCGCGGCAGAACACGATCGCGCGACGCGAGCTAGTAGCGAGCTCCTGGCTCTCACCGGGCCAGACGCCTCGGATACGGACGATGTGGCACGCTTGATTGGCGAGGTGTGGGTTCCGACGCACGCACAGTTGAACTCCGGCGCTATCCAATCGCTGCTCTCGACGGATGATCTAGCGCGAGTGAGGAACCCATCGCTCCGCGCGGCCTTGGCTGGATGGCCCGACCGGGTGGCCGCTCTGGTGAGACTCGAGGTGCAGCTTCATGAAGAATTGACCGGAGCGCTGCTGCCGGCGATCCAAGCCGCGGTGCCTCAGATAGACATCGAATTCATCAACGGATTCGCTGGCCTTCCTCGTCTTAGAGCGGAGTTTGAGTCACTTGTCGAACCCAGTCGCTTCGAGACGGACCTCCGTCCTTTGCTACGGGACATGAAGTTCGAGAACACGATCCTGAATAGGATGACGGTATCGATGATAACCCGCGACGTGACCGATGACCTGGCTACTGAGGCTGATCGGATCCTGCGGCTCCTGGAGCAGAGCCTGGAGGGTGGTTCGGGTTCTACCTAACAAGGAATTGCTGCTGTCACGGAAGGACTGATCGGTACGCTGCGCTGGTGCGGAGGCGGGCCGCGCAGCAGAATTCCGGGACGTTAGAGTGCATTGGCCTGGGTGAGCAGATGAGCACAAAGAAGGCTTGGAGCCGGGTGTTTGTAGAGGCCGGGCTGATCGTCGTGTCGATTCTGCTCGCTTTTGGGATCCAAGCTGGGTGGGAGGAGCGACAGGAGCGGCTCGAAGAGCGCTTGCTTCTCCAAGACCTCTATGATGAGTTCGATCAGGCGCGCGACACTCTCGCCATAGCGGTGGGTCGGCACCGGCAGTGGGGCGCGTTGGCGGCCGCTCTGGCCGAAGTGGGGGTCTCACGCGATGCGCCGGTGCCGCAGGACCTCGCTCCCGGCATGGGTCACATCGTCTCGAGCCTCACCGGCGTCATTACGACCCATCTGAACACTGGCGTGCTTGATGGGGCACTGGCCTCGGGGAATTTGGATTTGATCTCGAACACCGAGATCCGATCCCTGCTGGCCGCGTGGCCTCGAACCGCCGGCGAGTTCTTGGAGAAGCAGGAGTACCTCTGGGATCTGGCCGTCGAAACGCGACCGATCATCTTCGCCTCGGTACCATTCGCGGATCGTATCTTGGCCGGACAGGGAACGCTCGAGTTGCTGGGTCTTCCAGCGCGCGAGTCCACGAGCTTGCCCATCTCACCCGAGTTCATCGCGTTTCTCGAGACGGATGTAGGACGCAACTACGCAGCGCAGAGAGCGCTGTGGGAGAGCTTCGCTGCACGGGACGGGGACCAGCTCGTCCAGTCCATGGACCGCCTGCTCGCGTTGATTCAGGCCGAGCTGAGGTAGCCCAGCACATGCGCCTGGCAGCGTCGGTGACATGCACTCTAACAAGGCATTGCTACTGACGCGGAATATCCGCCAGGGGGTACGAGTCACTCGCCTCCAGCTCGCGACTCTTTGCGCACGTGCGGGCCGCGCAGCAGAATTCCGAGACGTTAGGCAGAGGCCTTCAGTCACATTTCCGCGACGAAGCACCCTGGAGGAGTCCAAATGAGTTCGATGAGCGAAACCGCCGCCAAGTTTTTTGACGCGTGTGAGACCGGTGGTGGGTGGGAAGCCTGCCAGGCGTATTGCCATCCCGATGCGACGTTCTCCGCTCAAGCTGGCGCGCTTGCCGACGTCGATTCACTCGAGGGGTACACCGAGTGGATGAAGGGGCTTTTCGGCCCCTGTCCCGACGGCTCGTATGAGCTGAAGTCGTTTTCGGTTGATGAAGGCCGCGGAAACGTCTCGGCCTTCGCCGTCTTCAATGGGACCCATACCGGAGAGGGTGGACCTGTTCCTCCTACCGGGAAGCGGGTGTCAGCGGATTACGTCTATGTCATGGACTTCGACGGTGAGAAGATCCGCCACATGACGAAGATCTGGAACGATGGACACAGTCTGGCTCAGCTGGGTTGGACGTAGCTCTACACTCCACCCTCTGCCTAACAAGGAATTGCTGCTGTCCGCGTAGGCTGTTCGACTAGTCTGGTAACGCCGTTGGTTTGCCTACCTGACAGCTGCGGCAGCAGAATTCCGAGACGTTAGACAACTTCACTAGTAGGCCGGGCTGACAGCCCGACGGCCCCCTAGTCCACAGAAGGTAGAGGCGGGACTCACGAGTGAACGTCTTCGAATTCCTCCTCATCACAGTCTCCATCGTCCTAGGGTTGAGCATTGCGGAATTGCTCGCTGGAGTGGGCCGCCTACTTCGTGGAGACCTTCAGTGGGGAAAGCTGCACAGCCTTTGGGTCCTGATCATTTTCCAGATCCAGGTGCAGCTCGCGTGGGGCATATGGGGGCTACAGGGCCGAGAAGCATGGCGGTACCCGGAGTTCATCCTAATGCTGCTCGCCCCAGCCATCCTGTACATGGCGGCGGCGGTTCTCTTCCCGCAGTCGGGCGAGGTGCCTGCGGACGAATACCTCATAGGCCGCCGAAGGCCGCTCTTCCTTCTCATGGCTGCGTATGTGGTACAGACCGGCTTCATGGCCACCCTCTTGATGGGCGAAGCCCCCCTCTGGGCGCCGACTGTCTCGCGAGCGGTGGCTACGACAGCCTTTGTAGTCCTTGCAGTGAGCGATGACCGCAGGGTGCATTGGGCGCTCGCTCCAGTGATCTTGGCCAGCAATCTGTGGTACACCTACGTCTTCACGTTCTTGGTCGCCGGTCCAACCGGGAATCCCTAGTTGGAGGGCCCCCCGCGGGTGGAACTGAAGTTGTCTAACAGGCGATTGCTACTGACGCCGAAGAGCTAGTGGGTATGCGCTGCGCGCTTGCGGGGGTGCGGGCGGCGCAGCAGAATCGCGAGACGTTAGGCGGAAGCTGGAAAACGTGGGAGGCAGGGTTGTGCAGGACACTTTACACGCTCGGCTATCCCGAGTTGAGTCAGCCGGACGCCGAGTTCATCGAGGCTTTCCGCCGGGAGCACGACCTTCCGTACCGCGACGTTGTCGCGGCCCACTTCACCCTGCTGTTTGGGTGTGGAGATGTGGCCCTCTCGGACTACACGTCGCACGTAGAGCAGGTGGCCGCCGGATTTCCGCCGGTCAGTTTCAACTGCCGCTACGCGATGCTCGGGTCCGGCGCTGACGCTGATCGAGATACCGCATACGTATTCCTGGTCCCTGACGAAGGGTATGCAGCCCTATCACTTCTGCATGACGCGCTTTACCGAGGGCTGATGGAGCCCTTCCTGCGTTTGGATGTCCCGTTCATTCCGCACATCACCATTGGCACGCTGCGGGATCGGGCTGAGGCGAAATCGTTGTGCGACGAGCTCAACGAGAGAGGTCTCTCAATCCAGGGGCGGGTAGCGAACCTCACAGTCGGTGAACTCACACCAGACCGGATCGTAGATCTTTCCGAACACCGGTTGGGTGAAATGAGCGGTGCTTCCGCCTAACAAGGAATTGCTGCTGTCCGCGTGGGGTTTGAGGGCAGCTCGCTGCGCTCGCTGGCGAACGCGAAGCTGCGGCAGCAGAATTCCGAGACGTTAGATGGTGCGAACAAGTCTCTTGTCGAGTGACCCTCAACCGAACCCTAATGAGCGAGAGCGGCCGGCGTAGAGCAGTCGTCAACTTCGTCACGGTTGTGGCGGGGATCTTGGCAGCCTTCGCGCTGGATGCAGGGTGGGAGACCCTGCAGGCCGCGAGAGAGGAGGGGCGAATCCTTGAGGTTCTCGAGGAGGAGTTCCGAGCGAATCGGGCTGCGGCTGAAGATCCGCTGCGGCGGCACGCGGAGTACGTGGATTGGTCCGAGACGTTCTTGTCTGAGGTCGCCGCGTCCCCTGCACGCATCTCCGCTGATAGCCTGACCACGCTTCTGAGCCGCGTCGCGTTTGGCTGGACCAGCTACAACCCGGCCACAGGTACGACGCAGGCCCTCTTGACGGGTGGCCAGATCGCGAGACTGGGAGACTTCGAGCTTCAGCGCCTGCTGGCTGGCTGGCCTGGAAGTCTCGCTGACCTCGCCGAAAGCGAGTCAAGGACGATTCTGACCTATGACGAACTGTCTGGCTTCCTCTCTTTGGAGTCGCCCGTGTTCTTCGCGCTAGAGCGGCTGGACCCATCGTCCGTGGACGCCGCGGTCGCGCGTGACCCGCGAGTGGCTGGCCTCGTACTTCGTCGGAGTATCGAGGAAGGCGAGGCCTTGAGTGATACCGAGCGGGTCGTTCGCGATATCGAGGCAATCTTGGCGCGGCTCTCGAGGCTACGCGAACGATAGGTGATGTGGTGCGGGGACGAGATCTCCCGAACGGCGCACCATCTAACAAGGAATTGCTGCAGTCGCGGAGGAGCTGGTAGATACGCTGCGCTGGTGTGCGGGCGGGCCGCGCAGCAGAATTCCGATCCGTTAGGTGGTGTCCCCCTCATCAGGCGGGGGACCGCCGTTCGTCGGTCAGCCGGGCATGCGGTTAGGGCTGGTCATCGCCGGGAAGGGCCACCCTCGTGGGACCTGCCGTCCAGATCGGTCCCGAGTCCTCGATCCGCTCGTTCAAGTACTCGGCAAATGCGGGATCGACACGCCACAGGCCGGAGTCTCTAGAACCCTCCCACATGTCGCGGAACGCTCGGAGCCTCAGGTAGTCGTCACCTAACTCAAGGAGCGCTGGATCTGACACCGTTCCCAACGAGATTTGCCTGAATCGATTCTCTTCCATCCGGATGATCGAAAGGAAATACCAGGCAAGCTTCATTCCCACTACGGGATCGAAGTCTCCGATAGCCTGGCCGAGCATCACATCGCCCCATGCGGCTTGTATCAGGTCGTCGCCTAGACCGGTACTTACCAGATTCAAGTTGGCATCGGCGACGGCTTGTACCGTAGCCCCTTGAATCGCCCGAGTGTTTTGGCCGATTTCAAACCCGACGAAGACAAGGCCCGCTATGACGCCGAGTGCTCCGAGTGCTTCGGTTCCGCGCCTGCCCATGTGCTCATCTCCGTGGGTTCGAGCCGCATCCGAATCGCGGTTCACTCGACGGGTTGTGTTGAGTTGGGCCGCGAAGCGACGACGGAGTGTCATGTTAGGTCCGCGTCGGCCGGGACACCACCTAACAAGCGATTGCTACTGACACGGGTTGCCGGGAGGGTGACGGGCCACTCGCCTATCAGCTCGCGCCCCTTGTTAGGGGACGGGCCGTGCAGCAGAATCGCGAGACGTTAGGCAACTTCCCCTGAGGCTGAGGACGGACCGCTAACACCGCTAGAGGAGGAGGTCCGTGTGAAGGAGCGCACCCGGATCCCATGGACTCGCATCGGCGCGGAGAGCGCCGCAATCGTGCTAAGCATCCTGTTGGCTTTCTGGATCGATTCGTCGTGGGAAAGGCGGCTCGAGCGGGAAGAAGCACGAGAAGTACTGTCGGGTTTGGAGGTCGAGTTTGTAGCTCTCGCCGACAACCTCGATAGGACCGGACGGAGGTATGCCCTGTGGCGTGATCGTCTGCGCGAAGTACTCGAGACCGACCCTACGAACGTGTCCGTGGCGAAAATGGACACAGCCCTAATCGCGTTGATATGGCCGACCACGTTTGACCCGGGCACGAGGAACCGAGACGCCCTCTTGGAGTCGGGACGCCTTGAACTCCTGGAATCCCGGCCGCTGCGCAACCGACTCTCGAGTTGGGGATCAGTACTCGATGAGACGCGCGATAACGAGGAGTCCATGCGCACGCTAGCAATTCAGGTAACAGCCCCGTTTCTCGCATCGAGAGGTGTTGAGACGGGTAGATCCCTGGCCTACACAGGGGCGGGGAGGGACCTGACCTTCCCCGTAGAAGAGACGGCCATTGCAGCGGAACGGTATCGCCTGCTCCTGATAGATCCCGAGTTCCGGAGCCTGGCGCAGTACCGTATGGGCTTTGCGAACCACAGTGCCCAAGAATTCCACCGTGCGGCGGATGCGGCGAGGGAAGTCCTCGTGCTGACCCGTCGCGAGCTGGGCGGGACCTCAACGGATTGAACTGGGGCTAGGGCAGCGCCACACGACAAGCCGCTGTCTGCGGCACGCGGCCGGTTGGTGGGTCACTCCTTGTGCCGATCCCGACATCTCCGAAAGCGTGCTGGCCCAAATACCGGTAGGAAGTTGCCTAACAAGCGATTGCTACTGACGCCGAAGAAGGGGCAGGTACGCGCTTCGCGCTTGTGTGCGGGCGGGCGGCGCAGCAGAATCGCGAGACGTTAGGGAGCGCTGACTGCGGCCGTGTGCCCCTCGGCCCGGGGCAGTCAGCTACCGATCGGAAAGTCGACGCACGAGCGCACCGAACTCTCCCGCAAACTCCACGTTCTTCGCAAAGAGCTGGTTGTCCGGGTAGTTCGTCACGACCATCTCGACCATCGCTGCGGCGGCGTCGCGGTCTCCGTAGTTGTAGTTGGCCTCGATCCCGGCCCAAAGCTGGACCATGTGGCGATCCCAAAGTACGGCCTCTTCGAACGTGAAGCCGTAGCGCTCGATCATCGCGGCGTGGGTGGGATTGGCCCCATCTACCAATCGCACCTTCTCCAACGCCGAACGCATGCCTGGCTCTTGGAAGAAAGGTTCTGCCAGCGCTGCTGCGTGGGTGAAGGCTGCGTCACGCTCCACCGCGCGGGTGTTTGCGCGGACCTCCTGCAGGAGGAACAATACGCTCGCTACAACGGCGATACTCGCGAGGATCTCTGACCAATCGGCGAGCTTGCTTGTGTTCATGGTGGGTTCCCCGTCTGCGACGTGGCTGATCGTCTCTTCCGCACCCCGGATCGACTAGGGTCGGCAGCGTGAAGGTAGGCGTCAGCCCTAGCCGGCGGCCACGGTTGAGAACGTGATGGGCGCGCTCCCTAACAAGCGATTGCTACTGACGCCGAAGAAAGGGCAGGTACGCGCTGCGCGCTTGCGGGGGTGCGGGCGGCGCAGCAGAATCGCGAGACGTTAGAGTGCCCGGTCGCGATCAGGTGATCTCTTGGCCAATACTGAGCCACTCGAGAATGGTTGCCCGAACTGTGGCTATCCTGCTGGGGGACAGTTCTGCAGTCGTTGCGGCCAAGAGCAGGGGGAACTCCTTCCGAATCTCAGCGCGGTGGTCAGAGAGGTCGTCTCGGAGACGCTGGAGGTAGACGGGAAGCTCCCTCGGACCCTGAAGGCCCTCGTTTGGCCCCCGGGCGGACTCACCCTGTCTTGGGTGGCCGGTCGCCGGTCTCGGTTCGTGAGCCCCTTCAGGCTCTACCTCGTCGCCGCGCTCGTCTTCTTTTTCGTGTGGCCGCGGACTCTTCTGA
>JAOTVA010000262.1 GCA_029863645.1 Gemmatimonadota bacterium | reverse complement strand
ACCTCACTCCTCGCGCCGCCTGTGGAAGTACGATGACGCCCACTCGTGCAACGCCGGACGGTCGGTGGCCCAGGCCCAACACCCGCTCGGTTCCTTAACGAGATCGCGATCAGGGTCGAAGTTGGTCTCTTTCAGGATGGTCAGCCTTCCTCTGTACTGCCGGTTGCTCTGGTTCCCATGCCACATATGAAGGACGCGACCAGGCACGTACATGACGCTTCCCTGAACGTCGTCGAAAAAGGGGCGACCCCACCGCTCCATGTGGGCCAGCATGGGTTCGGAAAGACGCCGGCACTGCCAATTGCGGCCATCCCAGAAATCTTCGTCTCCGTACATGGCATGCGCTACCACGAAGTCACCGTTGCCGAGAACCTGGGCGTCGTATAGGCCATGTTTCTCAATGATCTCACGGCGTATGGCCCAGGCAAAGCCCACATGCCCGTGTACGTGGTAGTCCAGGAGCGCTGCCTTCGGGTCCGATACTCGGCTCATCGCGTACGCCATCCCATGGTGCCATTGGCCCTCCGAGTTACCCTGCTCTCGGTACCCTTCCGGGGGAGCACTCATTTCGCCCTGGCGAAGCCAGCACGCCGTGTCGAACGGCTGCACTACGCAGTAGGTCTCGAGTAGTCGCGAAGTCTCTCGCACCCAGTCGTCGTTTTCGAAGATGATGTCCGCGTCGAGCCAAGCCACCTTGTCACACTCGGCGGGGAGCGAGGACACGCCGACGTTGAGGAGTCGCTCCTTTTGCCACAACACGCTCGTCGTGCGGAGTCGAAGGACGATCTCGGCCAACTCCTCGGGCACTTCATGGTCCGCATCCCCGAAGGCCAACTCGACAATCAACAGCTTGATCCCCTGGGACCTGGCGCGCTCGGAGAAGATCCTCAGATTCTGCAGCTTGTTTCGATATCCCGCTGGGTTGAACAGTGAGACCAAGCCCCAAAGCTCACCCGGAAGAGCACAGGGAATCTCGGGTACGTCCAGCTCTGCGGGAGGATGGGGGTCCCCGGTGTTCATTGACGAATGGGTCACTGGTACGATCGGCTCCTCTGGATTCTGCTAGGGCCAAGGTAGGCAGTCGTGTCGCCCGTCGCTCCACGGGGGCACGGGGAGCCCTAGATTACCAAGAAACGTGCCGACAGCCGGCCGCAAGTGGGAACAGGAATCAAGAAGATGATTTCGAAGGCACCGTCCGATTGGACCTTGAGTCCGTTTCCGGCACCGTATCGCTTCGCGTTCTCCATAATTCACGACGCCGATTCGGGTTACAGTCGACGACTGCGGCCGGTCTTCTCTTGCCTCGAGGATCTTGGACTCCGGGTGACCGCGACCGCCTTCCCATTCTGGGCCGATTGGGCGGATGAGGGACGCATATGGAGCGAATGGATGGAGGCGGATCCATACTTCGCGCCTGTGGCGGTTCCCCTTGAAGATGACGAGGAGCGTCTCTTCTTCCAGGAGTTGGCCGCCGCCGGGCACGAGATCGCCATGCACACTCCAAGCGAGACGTCGAGTACCCGGGAGCAGCTGATCAAAGCGTTCGCCTACTTCGAGTCGGTATTGGGGGCGCCGCCAAGGATGTATGTCGAGCACTCTCCCAGGAACAACCTCGACGCCCAGCAGAGAGAGGGAGCCGATCCCACGAGCCGGTACTACAATACCGATTTGCTCAACGAGTCTCGGTGCTGGGTTTGGGTTCTGGACGAACTGGACGGTGGGCGCCCGACTGACAAGGAAGCCACGAATCTGCTCGTCCAGGAGGGGGCACCATTCAGTGGCCAGTCTCTCTCGCTCTACGGAATCGCGAGAGGATTCCTGCGGAACGGATCTGGGGAGGCGAACGGCGACACGTTTCTGTCTCAGTATACCGAGGAGGCACTTGACGCTCTCGAAGCCGACGGGGGTCTTGCTTTGCTCTACACCCACCTGAACTACGGTTGGTTGGATCCCGAGACACGGAAAGTGAGACGGGAGATCCGAGACCGGCTTGCCTACATCGCCGAAAAGCCCGTATGGCTCGCGACGGGGACGGAAATCCTCGACCGCTTCGATGCCATGCGTTGCGTTCACCTCATCAGCGGAGAGGGGTGGCTCAAGTTGGTCAACGTGGGAGCCGGCGACGTGATGTCGATCGGGATTCGTTCCGATGCGGGGCGCGGGCTGATTGAGCACGGAAAGAAGCTGCCCGCTGGGGAGGACGGAACGCTCGTCGTCGAACGCCTCGCCGCAGGGGAAACGAGGACAATGCTCATCGAGGCCGAGGAGTTTATTGCTCGATAACGTCGGCGGGTTCGAGGAACCGCCACCCGAGCCATTGGCTGGGGTATCTGGCCACGTAGCTTTTCAACAGAGCAGTGTAAGCCTCGATCGCGCCACGCACGGCAGCTTTTCGCGGTATCGCCCGGTCCACGGCCAGGGGAGCCTCTACCACGATGCGAAACGAGCCGTCCGATTCGCGCACGGCGAACACCGGCAGTAAGGGCGCACC
>JAOTVA010000261.1 GCA_029863645.1 Gemmatimonadota bacterium | reverse complement strand
CGAGCGCGTCGTCAAAGGTGACCTCGACGCGGTCCGCATCCGTGATGAAGGACTCAACCGAGTCGAATAGGTCGCGGACCGAGTACCACGCCTGCGGGTCGTTATTGAAAGCGACGCGCCCCTCGACCTCCAACACAGCAACGGATCGGATCGTGTCTCCGCGTACTGTTAGCTCCACCCAAGGCCCGGCTCCCGGGAAGACATTGGTCCAACCCCTCGTCTCCATTAGGTAGTCTGGACCTCCGTTGGACCGCCACAGCGCCCTCGCCGCCTCAAGCTCCGCATGGAGCGAGTCCCTATCGACATCGCTCATGATGGGTGGGGAGTGGTCTTGCGACTGGTCCTGTGGCTGACAGCCGAACGCCAGAAGGATCGAGCCTACGATCACCACGCCTTCCACGAAGACGCGGAGCCAGGGGATCTGGGGCTTCAATTCGGCACCAGGCGCTTCAACTCCTCGAAGAAGTTCAGCACGACCACCCCGGTCACCGCCCCTCCGACGGGCCGCTCCATCAAGAGACGCTCGTCGTCCGGCGCGACGTCGTAGAAGCTCCAGAACGTTCGCGGCTGGTACGCACCATCCGGTACCGCGAATAGCGTCGTGATGCCGGTCCGCCGGAAGACGGGAGCGCCCGTTGTAGCGGCGGCGGTCGTCGCGTACTCCGCGACCTTCAGCTCGCCGCTCCCCTGGTCATAGAAGAAGAGCTCGCGACCGTTGTGCGCCCAGACCGGGTGCGACCCGCCTTCCGTCGAGACTTGCCACTTCCCCGCATCCACGTCGGGGAACGGGCGTACGAACACCTCTGGGCGGTCCGACTCGTTCGAGGTGTACGCCAGCCACCGCCCGTCGCGGGAGATCGACGGAGTCTGCTCGGCGAAGTCAGTCGTGACGATCAACGGACTAGCCACGGTGTCGATGCCGGGACGCAGCACATAGAGATCCATGGTGCCCTCCGGCACGCCCGCTACCCCTACCCCCCCGAGACGCCGCAGGACGACTTGCTCCCCGTTCGGACTCCAGACCCCCTCCACGAAGTTGGCTTCCGTCGTGATCTCCCCTTCGGTCAGCAACGTCGCCGCCGCCGTGCCATCCGCCCTCTTCGAGTAGAGGCGCAGGGTGTCCCCTGGGGCGAGGCCGGAGAAAGCGGCATACGTGACGGACAGACCGTCCGAGGCCCAGTGCGGGTAATACTCGTCGGTCTCAGTGAGCGTCAGCCGCGAGGCCGCGCCCGCAGGCAGCTCCTGGATCCAGATGTCTTGTGAGGTGGTGCCAGAGGCCCCATAGGCGACTCGGGAACCATCGGGCGAGATCTCCAAGCCTCGTCCCCGGTTGAACGGCTCGGCACCCTGAGGCGTCACTTGGCCCGACCGGCTGACCCAGACCAACTCGGAGTTGCCCGAGCCCGCGTTCCCGATCCAGTATACGAGCGTGCCGGCCTCCGACAGGCTGAAGAAGGGGTAGCCATCGGTGACGACCACGCCCTCAATCAGCGGCACCGCCGGCCCGGTCAGCTCCATCGCTTCGGCGTCGAAGGGCGCCGCGAGGATCTGTCCCTCCGTTGACCCGAAGACCAGGTGCCCGGTCGACGTCACGTACGGATTGATGCCCGGGGTGAGCACTTTTCGCTCACCGCTGGCCATTTGCAGCGCCTCGACCTGATCGGACCCCCACTGGGTGAACACGCCGGCTCGACCTCCGGGAAGCACCTGGAAGCCGCCTTGAGTGCCGTCGCCCGCTTCGCGCTGCGTCACGACCTCGACCGAGCCGCCTCCGGCTGGAACGCGGCTGATGTTCCGGCTTCCAGCCGGCGAATAGTAGACGAACCCGTCCAGGCCCCACCGCACGCAACACGCCACTGGTGCAGCCAACGTCCGCACGACGCCGCCCGTGATGGGGACGGCCTTGAGCTGGCGAGCCGTGGTGACGAAGGCCACTTCGTCGCCTGATGGGGATACGGCGGTTGGGCCATCCGCGCCCTCCGTGCCCGGGATCGGCACAGACGCAAGGTTGTCCCAGCGCCTAAGCAAGAGCTGTCCCTGGCCGTACACGACTCCAGATCCGTCCGGCAGCACGGCGGGAACGCCGGCCGCACTGATGTCCAGCGAGAACCGCTCCACCGGACCGGCAGGCGGCGGACGGAGGAGCGCCCACACAAACCCTGCGCCGCAAATCAGGGATAACGCGCTCGTCGCCATCGCCAGCTGGGTCCACTGGCCCCGGACGCCGGCGACGCCCACGACCGCCTCCGGTTCCCCGTGCCTGAACCCCGGGTCGCCCAAAGCCTTCGAGAACTCCAGCGCGGAACTGAACCGATCCGCAGGCACTTTCTCCAGCGCCTTCCGGATCGCAGCGTCCACGTTGCGCGGGACCGATGTCCGGTGCTTCGTGGCCGAGGCGAGTTCGCCCGCGATAATCTTCCCTAGGATTGCCTGGGCCGTACTTCCCGTGTACGGCGGTTCACCGACCAGCATCTCGTACAGCACGCAGCCGAGCGCGT
>JAOTVA010000260.1 GCA_029863645.1 Gemmatimonadota bacterium | reverse complement strand
GAGCATCGGCTGGTGTCGCGGGCGACGGACTCCGCCGGCCGCACCCAGCCCGACAACCTCGACCTCAAGCGCACTCGCTGGGAGAACAACGAGCTCTTCGAGCGGACGATTCTGGTCGCCTAAGGGGGACCCGCCCCCGTCCGCATGTTGGCCGCGTGACCTCTCAGCCCTCCGGGAACAGACACTACTCTGCAGTCAGCATATGGCGGCCGGTATGCGCCATGGCACTCTTCGGGTCGATGACCGGAGGCCACGCTGCCGACGATCCGCTGTTATCGAGCAACGTCAGAACGTGCCGGGACCTCGTTGGCCACTTTCGATTGTGACCAACGAAGCCTGACGTCGGCGGGGGCGCGCCGCTCTTGCGGTCGATCAGTTTTCGTGGCTGAAGTACCCGTACGGCATGTTCACGTGGGCCACGCTGTCGGTGATCGCAGCGAACGCCGCGTGACGTTCCATTTCGTAGCCCCCGGCCGGCACGCTACCCAATCCCGGCACCCCGATCTCCATGAGCGTGACCGTCGCCGCAGTAATGCCGCTGTTCGTCTTTGGGAAGTCCATCCCTGGGTTGCCCGCGTTCCAGTCTTCCTGGTCCGCAATCAAGGTGCCAGCCTCGTTATAGACCCGGATCTGGAGGTTCCAAGTTGTAGAGGACAAGCGTTCCCAGTTGTACTCGAATCTGAGCCATTCGTCGTTGGGGAGCGCTACGTCGCCCCACCACGCACCATCGGCGTCGGCCCAATAGCTATCAAATGGGCGGCCGCCCGTTCCAACCCAGGTCCAGACCCCGCCGTCTGCGCCCGAGCTACTCAACCCCTGAGAGCCGAACCCAACCGAATGGTAGTTCCCGTCGGTGTCGCCGTTCACGATCTTCGTGAAGTGACGCCACGTCGTGACCTCGCCGACAGCCGGTTGTGACGGGCCTGACGTATTGTTAAGTGCCTGCCACATAGCGCCCGTGATGCCATTGACCTGCTGCGAGCGCCAGCCGCGCCCACCTGGCACATCAGGATCCAGAGACGTGGTGAAGATCGAGAAAATCTGGTCAGCAGCCACGTCCTGTGTGCCACCTCCAGCCCAGTTGACCCACTTGCCGTTGTCTTTCCACGTCGAGCCCTCAAAGAGCGAATACCACTCGGCCACCACGCCACCGTTCGGCGGCGCCGCGTTGACCGTGATGGTGCGCGTTGCCGGAGCCGACTGGAGGCCGTCGTTGTCGGTCGCCCGGTAGGTCACGGTGTAGGTGCCCTCGGCGGAGTACGGATGCGCCCCAGGATCGGCCTGGCTGCTTCCTGAGCCGTCACCGAAGGTCCACGCGTGCGAGGCCACGGTGCCATCGCTATCCGACGCGGTGCCGCTGAAGTTGACCGCCGCGCCGACTTGGACGGTGACGTTGCTCGACGGCGAGTCGATCGTGGCCGTGGGCGCTTGGTTCGCCGCCGCGTTGACCGTGATCGTGCGTGTTGCTGGGGCCGACTGGAGGCCGTCGTTGTCGGTCACCCGGTAGGTCACGGTGTACGAACCCTCGGCGGAGTACGAATGCGCTCCGGGATCGGCTTGGTTGCTTCCTGAGCCGTCTCCGAAGGTCCACGCGTGCGAGGCCACGGTGCCGTCGCTATCCGACGCGGTACCGCTGAAGTTGACCGCGGCGCCGACCTGGACGGTGACGTTGCCGGACGGCGAGTCGATCGTGGCCGTAGGCGCTTGGTTCGCCCCCGCGTTGACGGTGATGGTGCGCCTGGCCGGCGCCGACTGCAGTCCGTCGTCGTCGGTCGCCCGGTAGGTCACGGTGTACGTTCCCTGGGCGGAGTACGCATGCGCCCCAGGATCGGCCTGGCTGCTTCCTGAGCCGTCCCCGAAGGTCCAGGCGTGAGAGGCTATGCTGCCGTCGCTATCCGAAGCGGTACCGCTGAAATTGACCGCCGCGCCGACCTGGACGGTGACGTTGCTCGACGGCGAGTCGATGTTCGCCGTGGGCGCCTGGTTCACCGCCGCCGTATCCTCGGCCGTGACCGAGACACTACCGGTCGCGCCGCCCGACTCGGCGACGATCAACGCCTCACCCGGGCTCATCGAATGCACGACCCCGTCGCTCGTCGGCACGGCCACACTCTCGTCCGTCGAAGTCCAAGCGATACTTGGGTTCTCGATGACGTTCTCGTACCTGTCCAGCACCTCTCCAACCAACGACACGGAATCGCCCACAGCAAGAGTGACGACGCCGGGAGCGATCGAGACGCTGTCCGGGCGGGCAGGGCGCCCGCGGGCACTCAATCCGGACCTGCCCCGGCCGCCGGGGGCCTGTGCGCCCACGGTAGCAGGCGACGCGCCCGCGGCGGATCCGCGAATTTCCACGGACGCCGACTGGGCTCCGGCCCTGGTCCCGAGTTGCCACCAGATGCGTGCTTGCCCAAGAGAGTCGGTCGTGGCGAGGAACGTCTGGACCGGCTGCCCCGCGCCACCGGAAGCGCCTCCTCCGTGCTGGAAGGACCACTCGAGCTCCACTCCCTCTAGAGGAGCGCCAGTC
>JAOTVA010000110.1 GCA_029863645.1 Gemmatimonadota bacterium | reverse complement strand
GAGACGCCGGCGCACGAGTTTGAGGACGGCGTAGACTACGTCCCCACGCGGAAAATCATCCTCTGGGGACACCACTTCGCAGCGGTTGCAGGCGCCGCGCCGATCGTGGGTCCCGGAATCGCCGTGGTCTGGGGTTGGCTGCCCGCCTTCCTATGGGTGACTTTGGGGACGGTGTTCTTCGCCGGCATTCACGACTTCGGTGCGCTGTGGGCGAGCGTGCGCAACAGGGGACTGTCGGTCGGTGCGTTGACCGAAAGCATCGTGGGCAAGCGCGCCCGCGCCGTCTTCATGATCGTGATCTTCTTGCTGCTCCTGATGGTCAACGCTGTGTTCGCGATCATCATTGCGGGCGAGCACATCGCGGTCCCGAGCAGCGTGATCCCGACCTGGGCCGTCATCGCCGTCGCCATGGCAGTCGGCTACCTCATCTACAAGAAGGGCATGTCCCTGCTGTGGGTCACCGTAATCGGCGTCAGCGTGCTCTACGGCGCCATCTGGCTCGGCGATGTCTATCCGCTCTCGCTGCCCGAGACGATGTTCGGTCTGGGAGCTCCGGCCCAGTGGGTCGTCATCCTGTTCGTGTACGCGGGAATTGCGTCCGTCCTGCCCGTGTGGCTGCTGCTCCAGCCGCGCGACTACATCAACGGGATTCAGCTCTTCATCGGACTCGCGCTGCTCTATGCCGCCGTGATCCTCGCGGCTCCGACGATCATAGCGCCCGCGATCAACACGAATCCGCCGGCCAATGCGCCACCGCTCGTTCCGCTCCTGTTCGTAACGATCGCGTGCGGCGCCATCTCCGGCTTCCACGGGCTGGTGGCTTCCGGCACGACGTCGAAGCAGCTCGACAAGGAGCCCGACGCGCGCCAGGTAGGCTACCTGGGCTCCGTCGGTGAGGGCACGCTCGCTTTGGCGGCGATCATTGCCTGCACGGCCGGTTTCGCCACGCTTCCCGAGTGGGAGAGCTACTACTCTGGGAGCTTCCCCGCGGATGGCCTCACGGTCTGGGCGCGCGGCGGTGCAAACATCATGGAGCAGGGCATCGGCCTCCCGGCCGGACTCGCGGAGACCTTGCTGGCGGTGATGGGCATTCTGTTCGCCGCCACGACGATGGACGCTGGCGTGCGCTTACAGCGATTCATCATTCAGGAGTTCGGCAACATCTACCAAATCCCCGCGCTCACGGGCCGGTGGGTCTCCACGCTCGTCGCGGTAGGCACATGCCTCTTGCTGGCGTTCGGAGCGGGCGGCGGCGGGAGCGGCGGCCTGATCATCTGGCCTCTCTTCGGAACCACCAATCAGCTTCTGGCAGGGCTCACCCTGATGGTGATCACCGTGTATCTGATCAAGCTGAAACGCCCGATCATCTATACGGTCATCCCACTCACCTTTTTGCTCGCGATGACGGTCCCGGCCCTCCTCATCCAACTCGCCGGCTTCTACAGAGGCGGACAGTATTTCCTGGTGGGGCTGGACCTGTTGATTCTCGGGGCGAGTATCTTAGTGGCGCTCGAGGCAGTTTCCGCGTTCGGCCGGGCCCGCAAAGAGGCTGCCGGGGGATAGGAGACCGCAGTGCTGGCTGGATTGGCTGACTTTCTCCGCGAGTTCTACGCGGCCCCCTTCCGGGGGGCCGTGGCGCGAGCGAAGCGGCAGGAGGACGACCTCTTCATGCTGCTCGTATTCTCGGAGATGGTGGGCGTGCCCAATCCGGCCAGCTACTTCACCCTGGAGCTGCAGCCACTCCTCTACGAGGACTTCCACGAGTGGCACAAGCGAATGGGGATGGAGCACTCGCCGCTCGAGGGCTTCCACTGCTGCTGAGGCCCTAGCTTCTTGGTGCAGCTTCCAGTAGCCAATCGCCGCGTCGTGTTCGTGGGCGGAAAGGGCGGTGTCGGGAAGACCACCGTGTCCGCCGCTCTGGCGTTGCGTTTGGCCGACCAGGGCCGGAAGTGTTTGGTGGTGTCCACCGATCCGGCTCACTCCCTTGGGGACGTCTTCGATCAGAAGATCGGTAGTCGTCCGAAAGAGCTAGCCCCCCGCCTGACCGGACTCGAGATCGATCCCGACGCAGTCGTGGACGAGTACCTCGCCGGCGTGAAGCAGAGCATGCGGTCGCTGGTGCAGCCCAGCATGTACCACGAGGTCGACAGGCAGGTCGAGCTGGCCCGCTCGTCCCCCGGTGCAGTCGAAGCCGCGATGCTGGAGCGCGTCGCCGGCTTGATGGTGGCCGAGGGCACCGAGCACGACGCCCTCGTATTCGACACTGCGCCGACCGGGCAAACGCTCCGGTTGCTCACGCTGCCGGAGATCATGGCCGCCTGGACGGAGGGCCTGATCGGTCACCGAGAGCGGTCCGACAAGCTGTCGAAGGTCGTCCGCAACCTGGGTGGGGCGGGCCGCGCGAAGGGCGATGACCTATCCCACTTCGATCAGACAGACGATGCCGAGGCGGGAGACCCGCGCTTCCGCTTGGTGCGCGACAAGCTCCTCGAGCGCCGGCGCGTCTTCCAGAAGGCCCGTCGCATGTTGCTCGACCCCGAGGCCACCATGTTCCTACTGGTGTTGATCCCTGAGCGCCTGCCGATCCTGGAGAGCGCCAAGGCGATCGCCGCGCTCGAGCAGTTCGGGGTGCCCATCGCGGGCCTGGTCGTGAATCGCATCCTGCCCGACGGTCCGATCGGCGACTTCTTGGAGGAGCGTCGGGAGCAGGAGAAGACGTACCTGCGCCAGATCGAGTTGCAGTTCAAGGACAAGCTCCAGATTCGCGTCCCTCTGTTCCCACGCGACGTCGGCGGTCTCGAACCGCTCCGCCAGGTCGGGAGCTACCTCTTCCCGGACGAGGCCTGACCGCGCCTGGCTACCGTGGACTGACGCTCAGCGTGAACGAGCCGGAGTCGTCGGTGCTGTAAGGGCTCGCGATGATCCGATAGGTCCCCGTTTCGGGGAGGGTCGTCGTGATCTGCGAGTTGGTGCCGTCGCCTCCGTCGTCGTCGGAAAGCGGCTCGACGAGTCCTGGGCCGACGAGGTACAGATAGGAGTCGAAGTCGTCAGATCGTAAATCGATCACCACCTGCTGCCCGGCCGTCGCGTCGAGACCCCAGACCTGGCCCCTTCGGCCCTCGAGGATGACGGGGTCTGCGAAGAGGAGTTGCCCATCCACGGTTTGGCCGAGGTCGACGGTCCCACCGGTGATTGGGAGTGTGTTGAGGTCCGCCGCCTCTTCGACTCGAATCGTATACGCCCCGAAGTCCCCCGACCCTAGCGCGCTCGCGACCACGGTGTAGGGGCCGTCCGACGTGAGCGTCACGTCGATCATCGAGTTCAAGTCGCCCGCTCCGTCGTCGTCGGTCAGCACCTCGCCCATGCCTGGTCCCGTGAGATAGAGGTAGGCATCGAAGTCGTCGGACTCGAGAATGATCGAGGCCCGGACGCCTGGCTGGCCCGTCAGCGTCCACGCTTCTCCGGCTCGTCCGTCCTGAACGGTGCGGGAGTTGGGTCCCAGGATGCCCGCCGCCAGCGTGCCGAGCTCAAGCGAACGCCCCTCCGTCGGGAGCGCGGCCAACGTCGCTGGGTTGACCTCGCCGCACCCGAACGAGGGGGCCGGACCGGGCCGCTCCGAGACTCGTAGTGTGTACGTCCCGGTCTCGCGAGCGCCTACGGAGCTGGCTACCACGCGAAACGTCCCGTTCTCCAAGAACGTGAACGTCAAACGGGCGTTGCAGCCACCCCCGCCGTCGTCATCCGACAGGGTCTCGGCCAGGCCCGGTCCGACGACGTAGAGCCGGGCGTCGAACGCATCCGACTCGAGGTCGATGGTGACCGACCCGCCGGCCCGGCCCTGTAGCTCCCATGCCTCCATCAGGTAGTCGTCCGCCGAGGCATAGTCGGCTGTCGACAGCGCACCGGAGAAATCACCGCCAACCTCCAGCGTGCGGTCGTCGGTGGGCAGTAGCGTCAGCACCGAGGTTACTTGCGTCGCCGACGCGGTCGGGGCCAGCATGGCCGCGGCGAGGAAGGAGATGGCTCTGGCGCGGAAGCTGGACACGAATCCTCCGGGATCGGGGCAAAGGCGGCTCGGGAAAAGGTCGCCCGCTCCGGCGGCGGTGGTCAACGCGTGGTGTCCCTCAAGAACGCTTCGAGCCTGTCGAGATCGCCGTCGGTAGTCGGGATGCTCACGGAGGCCCTGAGCGCACCGACCGCGATGTCTCCCCCGAGGCACTCGGCCAGGGAGCGGAGGGAGAACGAGCCCGGCGGGATCGCCTCGAGGCACTCGAGCATCTGGTCGTCCGGGAGCTCGAGCGCGCGCTCTGCCGCACCTGGATTACAGAAGCAACCTCCCCGCAGCGCGATGCCCTCGAGGCCGGCTGCTCTCTCCACGTCGCCGTAGGGAACGATGTGGCCCTCGGCGTCGAGAAGGTTGAACGAGGCGGTGCCGCCCCGGTCGACCCCATCTGTCGGCCCGTAGAGCCGGACGGCGGGTGCGCCGTTCGCGTGCCTCACACCCCCGAGGATCTCCAGCAAACGGGTCGTGAGATCGCCGACGCGAGAGCGTACGCGCTCCATTCCCACTTCTCGCAGGAAGGCCAAGCCGCTTTGGAGTGCGGCAATGCCCAGGAAGTTGAGCGTCCCGTCTTCGAAGCCTGCCGCGCCCAACGCGAGGCGGTGTATTCGGTTCCCGACCGATACGAAATCGACGGTCCCACCGGCGAACCACGGCCGCTCGAGACGTGCTAGCGCTTCGCGGCGGGCGAGGAGGGCGCCGACACCCGTCGGGAAGCCGAACATCTTGTAGAACGACACGCAGGCGAAGTCGACCGGCATCGCGCCCAGGTCGAGCGAGCTCGTCGGCACGAATGCGGCCGCATCAAGGAGCACGTCGTAGCCGAGCGCGTGCGCATCTTCGGCGAGCGAGAGCGGGTGACGCACGCCGGAGAAGTTGGACTGCGCGGGAAACGAGAAGAGGCTGGGCCCGTCACCGGCTGGCGGAATGGCCACCGACCCGTCGCGGCGCAGCTCCTCGTCCAAGGGGAGATAGGTGGTCTCGGCCCCGCGCCGGTCCGCATAAGCTCGGATGCCGTTGACCGAATTGTGCGCGTCTTCGAGCAGGGTGAACCGGGACCCTGGCCCGAAGGGGTAGCCCTCGCCGACCAGCTTGAGCGCCGCTGATGCGTTCGCCGTGAAGATCGCCGCGAAGTCCGACGGGTCGGCGCCGAAGAAGTCGAGCACGTCGCGGCGCGTCTCTTCGACGATTCGGGTCGCGGCGGCCGACGCCGGATTCTCCGAGTGCGGGTTGCCGAGGACGTGGTGCTCGAGAAAGTCCTCGTGATCGCGAAGATGCGACTCGGCGTACAGAGCGCTGCCCGTATAGTCGAGGTAGACGTATCCGCTCTCGTCGAGACGACTGAACTCCTTGGCGCGCAGCTCCTCGAATGCGCGTCGGAGGCCAGGATCGCCGGACCGCGGGGGCGCGAGCTTCGTCATACGAAAAGTCTAACCCCTCCCGGGCTTGAGCGCCGCGCCTGAGCCCCGCTTGCGCTGCCGACGGGAGGGGCCGGAAGTTAGGCCATGATTAGACCCCTCCGGCGATTCGTCGTCATGGCCCTTTGGGGCTCGTTTGCGGCTGCTCCCTCTGCTGGGCATGCCCAGAGCCCGATCCAAGAGTACAGCGCCGTTACGCACTCCCGACTCTCGAATCCAGAGCCCGAAAACTGGCTCTCCTATCGGGGGACGCTCGATGGCTGGGGATACAGCCCCCTCGCTCAGATCAACACCGAGAACGTGTCGCAGCTCGTGCCCGTGTGGACGCTGTCCACCGGGGTGACGGGTGGTCACGAGGCCCCCCCCATCGTCAACGACGGCATCATGTTCGTGACGACGCCGCGCAACCTGGTCATGGCTATGGATGCGGCGAACGGAGACCTCCTGTGGCGGTACGCGCATGACTTGCCAGAGGACTTGGTCGCCTTCCACAACACGAATCGCGGCGTGGCGTTGTACGGCGACAAGGTCTACACGGCGACGCTGGACGCCCGCGTGGTGGCACTCGACGCCAAGACCGGGGACGTGGCGTGGAGCACCTCGGTGCAGGACAATAGGCGCGGCTACTACATGACCCTGGCCCCCCTCGCGGCCGAGGGAAAGATCATGGTCGGCGTGTCGGGTGGGGAGCTCGGGATCCGGGGCTTCGTCGTCGCATTAGATGCCGAAACGGGTGCCGAGGTGTGGCGCACGTACACCGTGCCGGGGCCGGGCGAGTTCGGCAACGACAGTTGGCCTGGAGATTCCTGGCAGACCGGTGGGGCGGCCGTGTGGATCACAGGGCATTACGACACCGACAGTGGCCTGTCCTACTGGGGCACCGGGAACCCCGGGCCCTGGATCGGGGACGCGCGTCCAGGCGACAACCTGTACACGAACTCGGTGCTCGCGATTGACGTCGAGACGGGCGAGCTGCGCGGCTATCACCAATACCACTGGAACGGCTCGTGGGATTGGGACGAGGTGTCGACACCGATCCTCATGCCGGTGCGTCGCGATGGCCGCGTGATTCCCGCCCTCGTCCATGCGGGCAGAAACGGGTACCTGTGGGTTCTCGAGCGCGAGCGCGACCGCATTTCGTTCGTCGACGCTCAACCCTACGTATACCAGGACGTCTTTACGAGCCTCGACGTCGAGACCGGCCGGCCCACGTACGACGAGGCGCACAAGCCGGGTACTGGGACGGTGACTCCCTTCTGCCCTTCGCTGTGGGGCGGTAAGGACTGGCCGCCGGCCGCGTACAACCCGGGCACAGGGCTCCTCTACATCCCGGCCAACGACAACCTTTGCGGCTCCATCGAGGGCCGCGAGGTGGTGTACGAGCCCGGCAGTTCGTTCACGGGAGCCAGTACCCAACTCACGGTTCGTTCAGGCGCGGATCACGTCGGCGAGCTGCAGGCATGGGACATGAACACGGGCCAAGAGGTGTGGACGCACGAGTTCCAGGCCGCGAACTGGGGCGGCGTGCTGACCACGGGTGGCAACCTGGTGTTCGCAGGCGGCACGAGCGATCGCTTCGTTCGCGCCTTCGATGCGCGTACCGGCGAGGTCCTATGGCAGCAGCGAACGAACTCCGGGGTCATCGGCGTGCCTTCGACGTATTCGGTCGATGGCGTCCAATACGTCGCGATCCAGTCTGGATGGGGCGTCGACGCGGCCTCGATGGCGGGGCGGATCAATCAACAGCTCGGCACGCGCGAGTTCGTGCCGCAGGGTGGGGTCATCTGGGTGTTCGCTCTACCTCGATGACCACCCGCGCGTTGAGCGCGGTAGGCGTCATGAGCTTGTAGATCGGCACGACGCCTCCATCGCGCGGGATCCACGCGTCCATGGTGTTCCAGTAGACCACATTGTCGTCGGTCTCAGGCTCCAGCATGTGCGTCACGAGCCGGCCGAGGTACTGCGCCGTAGGCACGACATAGGTTCCGGGAGGAAACTCCTGGTCCAAGCGCACGATGTCGCCGACCTGGACTCTGAGCGCCGCCGCGTGGTTATACGCCTGTTCGTAGGTCACACCTGCCATTGAATAGGCGTCCACGGAGAGCCGGGTAGGGGCCTCGAGGCGCTCCACGGTGATGCCGTGGCGCAGGAGCATCGCGACGGCATCCGTCGCGTCGCGGGGTAACAGGTATGCCCAGGGACGGGGCCGAAACCGGGTGGCGACGGGCTTCTTCATGAAGCGCGCGCCCGTGACCTGGATCGTGTCGGCGCGCGCTCCGCCGCGCCCGTCGCGGACGAGGAGGTAGTCGGCGGGATAGTCTTCCGGACCGTACTCCATGGTCACAGCGATGTCACCTCGAGGCTCGGCCCCCATGGCGATGGTTTCCGTCCGGGCACGCTCCACGAGTCCGCTCACCTGTGCGGCGTTCTCCGCCACGAACTCGACCACGGTGCGGTAGCCGATGTAGCCGGCGCGGGCGCCGTCTTCCAACTCCTGGGCAGGAGCCTCGAACAAAATGCCGATGCTGTTCGTGAAGCCGACGTAGTTCCTCCCGATGCGGGCCTGAAAGCCGCCGACCCGCCACTCCTCTTCGTCGCCCTGCTGGTAGTACCAGGACCGATATCCCTCCGTGGCCAGCGCCGCCTCGATGGCCGGGAAGATTTCGTCGTCACAGATGAGTGTGAGCTCCCTCATCGTGTCGTAGTGACTCGGGCACTGGTAGACCAGGTTGTACGGGCGTGAACCCCCGTTGTGGCCGTCGATGACGAGGTGGGGACGCCACTCGCTGATGACGTTGCCGACAAGGTTGGCGATCGACGGATGCTCGAGCTTCACGTAGTCGCGGTTGAGGTCGATGCCCCACGAGTTCCCGCGCTGCCCCTCGAGGCTCGCCTCGAAGCCGTCGGGGTTGATCTGCGGGGCGACGAGGATGGTCACTTCGTCGAGGAGCGCGTTCGCCCGCGTCCCTGGGGTCGCCAGCTCCCGCATGAGGACTAACAGGCCCTCACGAAACGTCCGCTCACCGCCGTGCACGTTCGCTGCCAACACTACGATCGGTCGGCCTAGAGCCCATGCCTCCCAGGGCTCAGTGATCAGCGGCCTGCTGAAGATCGCCAAGGGCAGTTCTCGCCCTTCCCGGGTCTGGCCGTAGGAGGTGAGCCTCATCTCCGTGGTCGCGCTGCGGAGCCTCCTCAGGTAGTCCCACATCTCCAGGTGCCGGGTGTGGGCGGTGAACCCGTTCGCTTCGGCCGCGGTCCGGGGGAAGCCCACGGGCACCGTCTCCCAAGCCACCTGCGCCTGAATGGGTGCGGCGGCCAACGGAACGAAGGCCGCGGCTACGAGCAGGGTGCGAAAGCGAGTGAACGGTCGCATGGAGGGTCCGTAAACCGCGAGGAAGGATGGGCCCAATCTTAGGCCGGCCCGTGGTGACGCGGAAGGTAGTTCCTGCTACGATGGCGGACCGTTCCCCAACCCGGAGACCAGAGATGGCCGGTGCGATCGTCGTGAGCAAGGTGGGTGGACCCGAAGTGCTCGAGTGGAAGGAGGTCGACTCCGGTACGCCCGGGTCCGGCGAAGTTCTGGTTCGCCACACCGCCGTCGGGCTCAACTTCATCGACGTGTATCACCGCACGGGCCTCTATCCCTTGGAGCCCCCATTCACCCCCGGCGTCGAAGGCGCCGGCGTGGTCGAGGCCCTTGGAGACGGGGTGGCCGACCTGAAGGTCGGGGATCGCGTCGCGTACACGGGCAATGCGGGTCCAGGCTCGTACTGTGAATTGAGGGTCCTGCCGCGCGCGAAACTCTACAAGTTGCCCGACACGATCGATGATGCGACAGCTGCCGCCATCATGCTGAAGGGGGCCACCGTCGAGTATCTGGTCCGGCGTACCTTCCCGGTAAAGGCCGGCGACTGGGCCCTCCTCCATGCGGCCGCGGGCGGCGTCGGTCTCCTCGCCAGTCAGTGGCTCCATGCGCTCGGGGCGAACGTCATCGGGACGGTGGGCTCCAAGGAGAAAGCGGAGTTGGCCAAGAAGAACGGATGCGATCACGTCATCCTCTATCGGGATGAAGACGTGCCCGCGCGCGTACGCGAGATCACGTCGGGACGTGGCGTCGACGTGGCGTACGACTCTGTCGGTGGGGCGACGTTCATGGGTTCGTTGGACTCGCTCAAGCCGAGGGGCATGATGGTGACCTTCGGGAACGCATCCGGACCCGTCGAGCCTATGATCCCGCTGGAGCTCGCGAAGAGGGGTTCGCTGTTCCTGACCCGTCCCCGGGTCATGGACTACTACTCGATTCAGGCCGACGCGGACGAAGGCATCGGGGCCCTGTTCGACGTGGTGGGCTCGGGCAAAGTGAAACCTCACATCGGACGGCGGTATCCGCTCGCCGAGGTTGCCGAGGCGCACCGCGATTTGGAGGCTCGTCGCACCGTCGGCTCGACCGTGCTGGAGGTCTAAGCCGCCCGAGGTGCTTGACACACCTACTGGTTTCGGCGCACCGTCGCACTAGCCCCCCAGGCTAGATGTGACGAAGTGCGTTCAAAATCGGGGTCTCCGCGTGTCGGGGCTCCTCAATTCCGCCTGGGGAGCATTGATTGACCGACTCAGCCAAGGTTACGTCGCCACTCGACGACGTCGTCGAGCCGACGGACTTCACGTTCGAGCTTCCGGATTCCACCGAGGGCCGAATCCTCGTGGTGGACAATGACCGAACCTCGGGGACGCTGACCGCGGGCATCCTACATGGCGCCGGGTATTCCGTGGACCTGTTCGGCAGTCCTGAAGAGGCACTCGCCGCTGTCCTGAAAGGCGACGCGACCGTCCTCGTGACGGACTTCGAGATGGGCGCGATGTCGGGGCTCGAATTGGCTCAGGCGGCCCAGGAGCACGATCCCGACATCCGCATCATTCTCTTGACGGGTAGCGGAGACGAGCGGACAGTGCAGGCGGCGCTCCGGATGGGCATCTCCGACTACATCAAGAAGCCGCCGGACCCGGACGCGCTGAAGCGCTCGGTCCAGCGCGCCATTCACAAGCGGGCGGCTGAAGAACACCACCGGGCCATGGTCGGGTGGATGCGGGAGGAGCTCGAGCGGCGCGCCGAGGCCGTGCGCCAGATCACGGTGAGTTCTCTGAGCGCATTGGCCAACGCCCTCGATCTGCGGAACCCGCACTTCCAGGGCCACAGCAAGGCCGTCGCCATGCAGGCGGCCGCGATCGCGCACGCACTCGACGCCAGTGATGACGAGGTCGAGGCGGTGCGGACCGCGGGCCTCCTGCACGACGTCGGTATGATCGCCGTTCCGGATGCGCTGGTTTCGAAGCCCGAATCGCTGACACCCGAGGAGTTCGACGTCATCCGCTCCCACTGCGACCGCGGGGTGGAGATCCTAGAGCCGATGACGCACCTAGGTCGCTGCATCCGGTACGTCCACGAGCACCATGAGCGCTGGGACGGATCGGGATATCCCCAGGGCAAGAAGGGTGAGGACATCTCCCTAGGCGGCCAGATCGTCGGAATATCCGAAGCCTGGACCGCCATTTTGGAGAGCCGCGCATACCGCACCGGCCGATCAAGAGACGAAGGCCTCAAGATCCTGGAGGACAAGCGGGGCATCTGGTTCGCGCCGGAGGTCACGGATGCCCTCCGGCGCGCCGATGTCGGCATGATCTAGTCTGTTTTCGGGCTCAGCGGATGCTCGCGACGAGCCCGGCGTGGTCTGACGGCCACAGGCCGCCCGCCGTGCGCTCGCTGGGCCGGTCGTTGACCACATCGGCCCGGTAGTGGCCGCGCCTCAAGCCCGGACCCGGGATCGGCCCG